>JBDKJR010000093.1:0-2513 GCA_039796515.1 Actinomycetota bacterium | reverse complement strand
CAGCGCATCGTTGCGGCACTCGCCTTGTCGCTCGTGGTGGTTCTCAGCGTCGTGCTGCTCATCGGCGTCGACCAGCAGGGGGTCGTTGTCGTTGAAGCGGGCAACTGGCCCGCGCCGTTCGGCATTGTCTTGGTCGTTGACCGCCTCGCGGCGCTCATGCTTCTGGTCTCGTCGGTCGTCTTGCTCGCCGTGCTCGTGTTCTCGATCGGCCAGGGTCTCGCCGACGGCGATGACGAAACACCGGTCTCGATCTACTACCCGACGTACCTCATCTTGACGACGGGCGTCATGGTCGCGTTCGTCGCGGGTGATCTCTTCAATCTCTATGTGGGCTTCGAGATTCTGCTCGTGGCCAGTTATGTGCTCATTACCCTCGGGGGCACCGAGGCGCGCATCCGGGCCGGAGTGACCTACGTGATCGTGAGCTTGCTCTCGTCGATCTTGTTTCTCGCCTCGATCGGCATGATCTACGGCGCCCTCGGCACCGTCAATCTTGCGCAGGTCGCCGAGCGCATGAGCGAGCTGCCGATCGACGTGCAGATCGTCTTGCACGTCATGTTGCTGGTCGCCTTTGGCATCAAGGCCGCCGTCTTTCCGCTCTCGTTCTGGCTGCCCGACAGCTACCCCTCGGCTCCCGCGCCCGTGACGGCGGCCTTCGCAGGATTGCTGACCAAGATTGGCGTTTACGCCATCATCCGGGCCGAGACGGTGATCTTTCCCACACCCGAACTCAACCCCGCCCTCATGGTCGTGGCCTTGCTCACGATGGTCGTGGGCGCGCTCGGGGCCGTGGCGCAGGCCGACATCAAGCGCATCTTGTCGTTCACTCTCGTGAGCCACATCGGCTACATGATCTTGGGCGTCGCACTCGGAACCGTGGCGGGCACGGCGGCCGCGATCTACTACATCGTTCACCACATCATCGTGCAGACGACGCTCTTTCTCGCGGCCGGTCTCGTCGAACGCGAGGCCGGAAGCACCTCAATCACGCGCATCGGCGGGTTGCTCGCGAGCGCCCCGCTCGTGGCCGTGCTCTTCTTTATTCCGGCGCTTAGTCTCGGCGGCATCCCGCCGTTCTCGGGCTTCATCGGCAAGCTCGGTCTCTTTCAAGCCACCGCGGCGCAAGGCGACGCGATCGCCTACGTGCTCATCGGGGCGGGCGCTCTCGTCTCGCTCTTGACGCTCTACGCCCTCGTGCGGGTGTGGAACCTGGCGTTCTGGCGACCCGCCGCCGATGTGGACGGAGACCAATCACGATTGCTTCGGGCCGTGGAAGAGGCGCCCGACAGCACCGCGACGCTCGCCGAGACGCGCGCGACGCCGCGCCTCATGACGCTCAGCACCGTCGGCATGGTCGCGGTGGGTCTCGCGCTCACCGTTTTCGCGGGCCCCCTCTACGGTCTCGCCGACCGCGCGGCGCAGGGGTTGGACGGTTCTGCCGACTACATCGAACTCGTGCTGCCCGGTGGCTCGTCGGGCACGACCGTGGGCGGGAGAGAGTGATGGCCGTCGAACCGCGCGCACGCGTCACGGTGCGCCAGCAGCTTCCGCTCTTGCTGGCGCTTGTCGTCTTGTGGATGCTGCTCTGGGGCTCGACCACGCCCCTCACGATCGTCACCGGGGTCGTCGTGGCCCTCGGCGTCACCCGCGCGTTCTATCTGCCGCCCGTCGAACTGTCGGGGCGCTTCAACGTGCTGTGGTTCATCGTGTTCGTCGGGCGCGTGCTCGCCGAAATGGTCGTGGCGTCATTTCAGGTGGCCCTGCTCGCCATCGCTCCTCGATGGCGACACCAGAGTGCGCTCGTGAAGGTCGACCTGCACACTCGCTCTGACTTCATTCTCACGGGCACGGCGCTCGCCGTATCGCTCGTGCCGGGGTCGATCGTCGTCGAGGTCGATCGCGCCAACACGGTGCTCTATGTGCACTCGCTCTCGGTGCACTCGGCCGCCGATGTCGAGAAGGCTCGCGCGCACGTGCTGGGTCTCGAGCGCAGTCTGCTGCGGGCCTGGGGTTCTCGCGATGAGTGGGAGGCGGTGCGCTGATGCTCGTGCTGTGGATTGTCGCGGGCGTGTGTGCTTTTGTCGCCGTGCTCATCATGCTCGTTCGCCTCATCGTGGGCCCGACCCTCATCGATCGCCTCATCGCGAGCGACGTCATGCTCACGACGCTCACTCTCGTGGTCGGGGCCGAGATGGCGATTTCGGGCCACACGCGGTCGATTCCGCTCATGGTCGCCTTGGCCGCCACTGCGATTCTGGGCAGCGTTGCCGTGGCCCGGTTTGTGACACGAGCGGGCGACGCGAGCGGCGCTCGGGCGAGCGCGCCGACGACGGAGGAGGGCGACGATGACCGACGCTGAGCGGTGGGCGAGCATCCTCGATATCGCGGCGGCGAGCCTGCTCGTCGTGGCTGCGCTGCTGACCCTGTCGGCCGCGATTGGCCTGGTGCGGTTTCCTGATCCCCTGTCGCGACTGCACGCGGGCACCAAGCCGCAGATCTTGGGTCTCGTGCTC
>JBDKJR010000092.1:0-3300 GCA_039796515.1 Actinomycetota bacterium | reverse complement strand
CTCGGGTCGACGCGCAGCGCGCGCCGCCATTGCCGCGCCGCCACCCCGGCCGACTGCGGCGACGGCGGCGTCGAGCCCCGTGGCGGCTGCCTCTGCTACCCACCACGTCTCGCTCGGCCGTCGCGTTGCGAAAAAGGCGTTTCCGCCCGCCGTCATGCTCGCGGTTGCCTCGCTGCTCGTGGGCACCTCGGTTCCGGCGAACGCGCTCTTTGACCCGGATGCTCCTCCCGCCTCAATCGCCCTCTCCACCATGGCCGACGCGAAAGCCCCCGAGGCTGCGGAGCCCGAGGGTCAGGTTCTCGAGGCCGAGGTCGCGGGCGATGTCGTGACCACCGCCGCCGCGCGCGATGCCTGGACGGTGACGTCTTACGCCGAGATGTTGCGCTTGCGATACGGCAGCATCAACTACTCCTACGACGCCTCAAGCCTGGGCCCCATCCGCTGGCCCTTCCCCTTCGCCGCCCGCGTGACGTCAGGCTTTGGTGACCGCGTCGCTCCCTGTCGGGGGTGCTCGTCGTACCACCGCGGTGTCGACTTCGATGCCGGATACGGTGCCCCGGTTGGCGCGATCGCCGACGGAACCGTGACCGCGGTGGGCCGGTCGAGCTCGTTCGGCTACCGCGTTGAGATCGAGCACATCATCAACGGTCAGAAAGTCACGTCGCTCTACGCGCACCTCATTGACAACAGTTCGGTGCTCACGGTGGGCGCGCCTGTCGTGGCCGGAGACATCGTCGGGGCGCTGGGTAACACGGGCCTCTCGACGGGCCCCCACTTGCACCTTGAGATTCACATCGACGCCGTTCCCGTCGACCCCTTCGCGTGGCTCGTCGCTAACGCCGGCTAGCGCCCCGCCCTGTACTCAGCGGGGGTAGCCGCCGATAACGCGCGTCAGCGCTGCGAGCGCTAGCCCGTGATGATCCAGGCCGTCGTGTCGCCGGGCAGCTGTGTGCCGTCGATCGGGCCGCTCGCGAGCACGAGCTCTCCGGCCGGCAGTTCGACGGGTTCGGTGCCCGTGTTGGCAATGACCGTGATGGGGCCGTTGCGCAAAGCCACGACCGAGGGCGCAAAGCCCTCTAGCCAGGTGACCGATCCGGTTCCGAGGTCGAATCGTGAGCGAGCATCCAGCGCCGCCCGGTACAGCTCGAGCGTCGACGTCGGGTCGCCCTCTTGCGAGGCGCGCGCATAGCGAGCAAAGAGGGCCGGCTGGGGCAACCAGCTCGCGCCGGAATCGCTGAAGCCGAATGCCGGGGCGTTGGCTTCCCACGGAAGCGGCACGCGGCATCCGTCGCGACCATAGACCTCGCCGTTGGTGCGGTGGAATGTCGGGTCTTCGCGCACGTGGTCATCGAGCTCGATGACCTCGGGCAGCCCGAGTTCTTCGCCCTGGTAGAGGTAGGCGCTGCCGGGCAAGCTCAGCATGAGAGCCGAGGCCGCGCGGCCGCGCTGGAGGCCGAGCGCTTCGTCGGGCTTATCCGCCGACTTGGGCCCGATGCCGGTCGCGGGCGATGCGCCATAGGCGCTCAAGCCGTAGCGGCTCGTGTGCCGCACCACGTCGTGGTTCGACAGCACCCAGGTGCTCGGGGCACCGACCGCCGTGAAGGCGGCGATCGACTCGTCGATCACAGAGCGCAAGCGCGGGGCATCCCACGGGGTTCCGAGGTAGCTGAAGTTGAAGGCCTGGTGCATTTCGTCAGAACGCACCCACAGCGCGGCCTTCGCGAGCGGCTCGACCCACGCCTCGGCGCACAGCACGCGATCGCCGGGGTATTCCGCGAGCACGGCGTTCCAGTCGCGCCAGACATCGTGCACTTCGGGCTGCGCCCAGTAGGGCACCTCATCGGGAGCTGAGATCGAGTCGGCGAGCCCACCGGCCTCGGCGACCTGAACGATGTCGGGAAGGCCCTCTTTCTTCATGAGGCCGTGCGCCACGTCGACACGGAAGCCGTCGACACCGCGGTCGAGCCAGAAACGCAAGATCTGCCGGAACTGCTCCCAGACCCACGGGTTCTTCCAGTTGAAGTCGGGCTGAGAGGTGTCGAAGATGTGCAAGTACCACGGGCCCGGCGTGCCATCGGCCTCGGTAATGCGCGTCCAGGCGTTGCCACCAAAGATCGACTGCCAGTTGTTGGGCGGCAGTTCGCCGTGTTCACCGCGACCCTCGCGGAACATGAAGCGGTCGCGCTCGGGCGACCCGGGGCCGGCGGCGAGAGCCCCCTGAAACCACGGGTGGTCGCTCGAGCAGTGGTTGGGGACGAGGTCGACGATCACGCGAAGGCCCAACTCGTGGGCACGCTCGCGCAAGGCATCGAAGTCGCTCAGCGAGCCAAAGAGCGGGTCTACATCGCAGTAGTCGCTCACGTCGTAGCCCGCATCGCGTTGCGGTGAGCGGAAGAAGGGCGAGAGCCAGACGGCGTCGACTCCGAGTTCGCGCAGTGCGGGCAAGCGTTCGGTGATGCCGGCGAGGTCGCCGATGCCGTCGCCCGACGCGTCAGCAAACGAACGCGGGTAGATCTGATAGATCACGGCAGAGCGCCACCACTCGTGACCCGCGGCAGCGGAGTGTTCGTGGGTGATGGCCCGGGATACGGTCGAGGCGGGGGACTCGTTCGGCATCCCGCCACCTTATGACACCGAAACGGCCAATGTGGAATCGGTTCCATCCGCGCAATTGGGCGGATGCTGGCCCCAACGACGTGCAAGCCCCCGGTTGGCTAGTGCTAATCTTCTCTGGTGCCAATCGCCGTTCGCGGCAGTGGCAGCGCCCCGATAGCTCAGTGGTAGAGCACTTCCATGGTAAGGAAGGGGTCGTCAGTTCAATCCTGACTCGGGGCTCCGGTTCTCTCATCGTGGCCTCGCGGCCGCGTGAGGTTCCTGCCCGGCGGGGTAGCTCAGGTGGTTAGAGCACACGGCTCATAATCGTGGTGTCGCGGGTTCGAGTCCCGCCCTCGCTACCGTTTCAGAGACTCCCGCGGCCTGGGCTGACGCCGTGAACGCTCGTCCGCGTTCACGGGGTTCGAGTCCCGCCCTCGCTACTCTCCATCCAGGCCTCAGTAGCCCGTGCGCTCGTCGATCAAGCGCTGCAGGTCTGCCTTGACGCCCGCGATCGCTTCGCGCCGTTCGTCGTCTGTCTGACTCACGGGCTCGGCGCGCGGGATGAGCCGCGCTTGCATGAGTTCGCTCAACGTCTCATCGCGCGCACGCAACGCGAGTTCGTGCGCGAGGGTTTCGTCGTCGTGCGCCGTGCGCAGGCGCTCGACGACTCCGAGCAGGGTGCGGCGGCGCGCTTCGAGCCGCGCG
>JBDKJR010000091.1:0-7598 GCA_039796515.1 Actinomycetota bacterium | reverse complement strand
TGCGCGGGGCGCTCGCCGCGGGGCTCATCACCGATCTCGTGCTCGACGAGAGTCTCGCGACTTCGCTCGTCTCGGGTGACGGTGGGGTCGCCGCAGGCTGAGCCACGCGAACGCTGCACGTTTGTGCAGCGGGGTTGGCACATTGCCCGAACCATCGGAGGATGGACCCGGCGACACCAGCCGTCGCCCCTGAGCCCTCGAACGAGAACGGTCAGCATCCCGATGCCTTCGCGCCCGTCATCCCCCGCCGCCCGCACGACCGTCGAGGCCCTGCGCGCTCGCCCCGAGTGCGAGGTGCTCATTATCGGGGCGGGCATCAACGGCATTGCGACGTTCCGCGACCTCGCGCTCAACGGGGTCGACGTGGCGCTCATCGATCGCGACGATTACGTGGCCGGAGCGTCGTCGGGCTCGTCGCACATGATTCACGGCGGCATTCGCTACCTCGAGAACGGCGAGTTTCGGCTCGTCAACGAGTCGGTGCGCGAGCGCAACGCGCTGCTGCGTCTCGCGCCGCACTACGTGCGCCCGCTGCCGACGACCATTCCGATCTTCTCGACGTTCTCGAGCCTGCTCGCCGCGCCCTTGCGCTTCATGGGCATCAAGACGAAGGGTCGCAAAGAGCGCGGCGCGCTCATCATCAAGGTCGGGCTGACGATCTACGACATCTTCTCGCGCGACGGCGGCCGCGTGCCGCGCCACCAGTTCCGGGGCGCGAAAGCTTCGCGGGAGCTGTTGCCCGCGCTGCGCCGCGACGTCAAGTGGACGGCGACCTACTACGACGCCTCGATGCATGATCCCGAGCGGCTCGCGCTCGACGTGCTGATGGATGGCGTTGCCGAGGGTGACCGCGCGCGAGCATCCAACTACCTCGAAGCCGTCAGCATGGACGCCGAGGGCGCTGTGCAGCTGCGCGACGCCGTGACGGGCGAGACCTTCACGATGCGCGCTCAGGTCGTCGTCAACGCCTCCGGGCCGTGGACCGACCTCACCAACGAGGCCCTCGGCGAGCCCACGCAGTTCATGGGGGGCACGAAGGGCTCGCACATTGTCGTCGACCACCCCGAGTTGCTCGCGGCGTGCAACGGTCGCGAGATCTTCTTTGAGTTCTCGGATGGCCGCATCGTGCTCATCTACCCGCTCAAGGGTCGCGTGCTCATCGGCACGACCGACATCGCCCACGACATGGCCGAGCCGATTCGCTGCACCGAGACGGAAGTCGACTACTTCATCGAGGTCGTCAAGTACGTCTTTCCGAGCATTCCGGTCGACCGATCGCACATTGTCTTCCGGTTCTCGGGCGTGCGGCCCCTGCCGCGGCAAGATGCCGCCTCGAACGCGCAGATCAGCCGCGACTACCGCGTCGAAGAGGGGATGCGCGGCGAGGTTCCCGTACTGAGCCTCGTGGGCGGCAAGTGGACGACGTTCCGGGCGCTCGGCGAGCAGCTCGGCGGACGCGTGCTCGCCCTACTCGGGCGCACGCGCAGTGTCAGCACCGACGGTCGACTGATCGGCGGAGCCGTGGGCTACCCGACGACGACCGAGGCCCGCACCGCGTGGCTCGCGACGCACGGGGCCGGGGTCGGTGCCGAGCGCGCGGCCGAGTTGCTCGAGCGGTATGGCACGAGCGCTGAGGCGATCATCCGTCGCATTGCTGCGACCTCGGATGCGCCCCTCGTCGCCGCACCCGACTATTCGCGCACCGAGTTGCGCCACCTCGTCGAGACCGAGCAGGTCGTGCGCCTCGTCGACCTCCTGTTGCGGCGCACCTCGCTGGCGTTCCGTGGCCTGGTCACGGATGCCCTGCTGCTCGAGCTCGCCGAGCTGCTCGGCGACTCGCTCGGCTGGGATGCGAAGCGTCGCGCGCAGGAGGTCGACGATGCCAGGCTGTATCTCGCCGACCGGCACGGAATCACGCTCGACAGCGCACCGTCGCGCTCTCGCAGAAAGGGCTGAGCCATGAGCCACATCGTCGCGATCGACCAGGGAACCACGAGCACGCGGGCCGTCGTGGTCGACCACCACGGCGCCATCGTCGCCGTGGGCCAGCACCCGCACGAGCAAATCTTTCCGAAGGCCGGCTGGGTCGAGCACGATCCGATGGAGATCTGGCACAACACGCAAGAGGTCATCGGCCAGGCGCTCGGCAAGGCGGGCATCACGCGCCACGAGGTCGCCGCGATCGGCATCACGAACCAGCGCGAGACCGCCGTCGTGTGGGATCGCGCGACGGGCCAGCCCATCTACAACGCGATCGTGTGGCAAGACACCCGCACGCAAGACCTCGTCGGTGCGCTCGCTGCCGACGGGGGAGTGCGGCGCTTTGCCGAGATCACGGGCCTTCCGCTCGCCACCTACTTCAGCGCCACCAAGATCGCGTGGATTCTCGACAACGTCGACGGCGCCCGTGCGCGCGCAGAGGCCGGAGAACTGCTGTTCGGCACGATCGACACCTGGGTGCTCTGGAACCTCACGGGGGGAGCGAACGGCGGCGTGCACGCGACCGATGTGACCAACGCGAGCCGCACGCTGCTCATGAACCTGCGCACGCTCGACTGGGACGACACGCTGCTCGCTGCCTTCGGCGTGCCGCGCGCGATGCTGCCCGAGATTCGGTCGTCGGCCGAAGTGTTCGGGCACGCGCACGCGGGCTCGTTGCTGCGCGAGGTGCCCGTGGCGGGCATCCTGGGCGACCAGCAAGCGGCGACGTTCGGCCAGGCTGCCTTCGAAGTGGGTGCGTCGAAGAACACCTACGGCACGGGCAACTTCTTGATCGTCAACACCGGCGAACAAATCGTCGCCTCGCAGCACGGGCTGCTGACGACGGTCGCCTACCAGTTGGGTGACGAGGCCCCGCGCTACGCGCTCGAGGGGTCGGTCGCCGTGACGGGATCGCTCGTGCAGTGGCTGCGCGACAACCTGCAACTGCTGTCGTCGTCGGCCGAGGTAGAGACCCTCGCGGCCTCGGTGCCCGACACCGGCGGCGCCTACATCGTGCCGGCCTTCAGCGGACTCTTTGCCCCCTACTGGCGACCGGATGCTCGCGGCGCGATCGTCGGACTCACCCGGTTCATCACGCGCGCGCACTTGGCCCGCGCGGCCCTCGAGTCGACGGCGTTTCAGTCGCGCGAGGTCATCGACGCCGCCAACGGTGAGGTTCCCGTGCCGATCGCGGAGCTCCGCGTCGACGGCGGCATGACTGCCAACGAGTTGCTCATGCAGTTTCAGGCCGACATTCTCGGCATTCCGGTCGTGCGGCCGCGCATCATCGAAACGACCGCGCTCGGAGCGGCCTACGCCGCGGGGCTCGCGGTCGGCTTCTGGTCGTCGCGCGACGAGTTGACGGCGCTCTGGCACGAAGACCGCCGCTGGCTGCCGACGATGGACGAGGCCGAGCGTGAGCGACGCCTGCGCGTCTGGAAGAAGGCCGTGACCCGCACGCTCGACTGGGTCGACGACGACACGAGCGCCTAGCGCGCGAGCAGGGCGGGGAGGTCGAGCAAGCTCGGGATGCTCGGCACGCCCGCGGGCGCATCACCCTCGGCGTGGTCGGTCAGCGGGTTGCGATCGCGGCCGCGGTCGAGCCAGATGCCGAGCATCCCGGCGTCGTGCGCCCCGACGGCGTCGGTGCGCACCCGGTCGCCCACATACGCGCACTGCGGGGGCTCGACCTCGAACGCGCGGGCCGCGGCGTGGAAGATGCGCGGGTCTGGCTTGGTGACACCGAGCTCGCCTGAGGCGATGACGCGGCCCCGCCGAGCGGGCTCGTCGATCGAGCCGTCGGCGCGCACGGCCGTGAGGTCGAGGCGATCCCACAGGTCGATGCGCTGCAGTTTGTCGGTCTGGAAGGCGAGGTCGCCGTTGGTGATGATGCCCACGCGCACGGGAGGCAGCGCAGCGAGCGCGGGCAGCACGTCGTCGAAGAGCCGCCACGCGTCGCGGTAGCCGACGAGGTAGCGCTCGAACCAGGCGAGCGCCTCGACATCGGTGACGTCGATGCCGTACGGCGCGAGCAGGTCGCGGGCCCGCGCAACACGCTGGCCCAGGTACGTGAGCTCTCCGGTGAGGTAGCGCGAGTAGTGGCGCTCTTCGAGCTCAGCCCAGCGGCGTTGCACAGCCGCGGTGTCGTCGGCCGCGAAGGCTCCGCCCGCCGTAGTTTGCGCGAGCGCGATCGCCTCTTCCACGGCGCGCGTGTGCGCCATGAGGGTGTCGTCGAGGTCGAAGAGCCAGACCCCGATGGGGTGACTCACGCGCGCGGCAAGAAGCCGAGCGCGTCGTACACGCGCGTCAGCGTGGCATTGGCGATCTCTTCGGCACGGGCGGCGTTGAGCGCGAGCAAGCGGTCGAGCTCGGCGGGGTCGTCGAGCAGCTCCAGGGTGCGGGTGCGAATCGGGTCGAAGGCTTCGACCACGGCCTCGGCAACCGCGGTCTTGAGCGCGCCGTATTGGAGGCCGTCGAACGAGGCGACGAGGGCATCCGTCGTCTGGCCCGTCAGCAGCGCGAGAATCGACAGCAGATTCGAGACGCCCGGCTTCTCGGCCGGGTCGAACGACACCACGCCCGAGGAGTCGGTCACGGCCGACTTGACCTTCTTGGTGAGCACCGACGGCTCGTCCATGAGCCACAGGATACCCGCGGGGCTCTCGCCCGACTTCGACATCTTCGACCCGGGGTTCTGCAGGTCGTAGATCTTCGCGGTCTCTTTCAGAATGCGCACCTCGGGCACCACCAGGGTGTCGCCGAAGCGCGCGTTGAAGCGCGTGGCGAGGTCGCGCGTGAGCTCGATGTGCTGCCGCTGGTCTTCGCCGACGGGCACGACGACGGCGTCGTAGAGCAAGATGTCGGCCGCCTGCAAGATCGGGTAGGTAAAGAGCCCCACCGATGCGAGGTCGGCGCCGCCCTTCGCCGACTTGTCTTTGAACTGCGTCATGCGGCTGGCCTCGCCAAAGCCCGTGATCGTGTTGAGCACCCAGGCGAGCTGCGCGTGCGCGCTCACGTGCGATTGCACGAAGAGCGTCGAGTGCTCGGGGTCGATGCCCGCGGCGATGTACTGCGCGGCCGTGCGACGCGTTTGCTCGCGCAGCGCAGCGGGGTCTTGCGGCACCGTGATGGCGTGCAGGTCGACGACGCAGAACACGGCGTTGTGGGTCGCCTGCATGTCACGCCACTGCAGCAGGGCTCCGGCGTAGTTGCCGAGGTGCAGGCTGGCGGCGGAGGGCTGCATGCCCGAGAACAGGCGCGGAAGACTCATAGGGACATTCTTTCAGCGGATGCTCGGCTCAGGTGACCCGACGAGCGCGCTCGTCGGTATCAGTCATCTAGGGCAGCAGGTAATCGACGACCACGGGCGCGTGGTCGCTCCACCGCGTGTCCCACGAGGGGGCGCGGTCGACGGCGTAGGCCTGCACGGTCGCGGCGAGGGCCGGCGTCGCCACGTGGTAGTCGATGCGCCAGCCGGTGTCGGTGTCGAAGGCCTGACCCCGCTGCGACCACCAGGTGTAGGGGCCGGGCACCTCTCCGGCGTGCACGCGGCCTACGTCGACCCACCCGAGGCCGGGGCGCGTGACCCCGTCGACGCACTCGATGGGAGCATCCAACTCGCCAAAGAATCGGTCGAAGTAGGCGCGTTCTTCGAGCAAGAAGCCGGCGTTCTTGCGGTTGCCCCGCCAGTTCTTGATGTCGAGCTCGCGGTGGCCGACGTTGAGGTCGCCGACGACGACGGCGTAGGGGGTGTGAGCAGCGAGCAGCGGCAGCCGCTCGGTCATCGCGTTCAAGAACTTGTACTTCTCGACCTGCTTCGGGGTGTCGACCTCGCCCGAGTGCACGTAGCAACTGACGACCGTGAGGGTCGTGCCATTGATGTCGAGGTCAGCCTCAAGCCAGCGCCCGGCCGAGTCGAAGTCGTCGGGCCCGAGCGCGACGCGGTGCGCGGCGAACTCACGTCGTGCGGCAATCGCGACGCCCGCGCGGCCCTTGGCGGTCGCGGCGTCGTGCAGCACCTGCCACTCCGGACCGAGCAGCCCCGTGACGTCGTCGGTGGATGCGCGCACCTCTTGCATTGCGAGCACGTCGACGTCGCGTGCCGCCAACCACTCGGCCATGCCCTTGCGAAACGAGGCGCGAATGCCGTTGACGTTGACAGAAGCGATGCGCACGGTGGTCGGCATGCGCACAGTCTACGAGCGCGAACCGACGCGATGCTGTGCCGTCAGCGACGCTGGAAGAGCCGCCGAT
The DNA here is from genome assembly GCA_039796515.1 of Actinomycetota bacterium. Classification (GTDB taxonomy): domain Bacteria; phylum Actinomycetota; class Actinomycetes; order Actinomycetales; family Microbacteriaceae; genus Microcella. The sequence goes on along the minus strand of JBDKJR010000091.1, from coordinate 1,364 downwards.
ACCAGGGCGGGGTGGCGGGCTCCGGCTCGGGCTCAAACGCCGCGACGTAGGCCCGCGCGGCCTCGAGTCGCTTCGCCTCATAGACCGGATCGAGCACGATGCCATCGTCGGCGACCCCCAGGGCGATCCACATGGCGGTGAGCAAGATGACCTGGCTGACGAAGTTAAACCAGATCAGCACACCCACGAACACCGCGAACGAGGCGAGCAGCGGGTTGGTGCTGGCTCCGCCGAGAAGAGTGTTGCCGAGCACCTTGAGACCGCCCAGGGCGGCAGCCCCGATGAGCGCGCCGGGGATGAGGCGCCGCAGCGGGATGCGCATTCCGGAGAGCACGCGGTAGAGCATCCCGAGCACCACCGTGTCGAGGGCGAACATGACGGTGAGCGTGACCACGCGCCCGACGACCGTCGTCGACCCCGAATCGCGGATGCCCAGCCACTCGAGCACGCCCTCCATCGCCACCGTGCCGCTCACCGAGAGTCCGGCCGAGATGAGGAGCAGTGCGCCGAAGCCGAGGGCGAGCCCCGCGTCTTTGAGCTTGAGCAGGTAGTAGTTGGTGCGCGGAGCGGGCAGGTCGAACATGATGCGGATCGCGTCGCGCGCGCCGGCCATCCAGCCCAGGGCCGAGAGGAAGAGGCCGACAAGGGCGATCGCGCCCGTCCAGCCAAAGATGGTGGCTTCGAGCAAGAGGCCGGGGTCGACGATTCCCTCGCCGCTTCCGTCGGGGTCGATGAGCCCCGGGACCGTCTGGCGCAACACCTCGATGAGGGCGAGCTGCAGGTCTCGGTTGCCCGAGACGATGAGTCCCGCGACCGAGAACCCCACCCAGAGCGCCGCGAAGACCGCGAATACCGCCTGGTAGGCGAGCCCGGCCGAGAGCAGATAGCCGCGCCGCTCACCGAACACGATGAACACCTTGACGGGCTTGAACTCCATGACCCACGCGACGACGCGTTCGATCCACGCAAACAGTCGCGCCCACCACCCGGGGCGCACGTCGGCGTCAGGCTCACTCACCCCGCCACCATAGCGAAGGCCCCGGAGTTCCCTCCGGGGCCCAACGCCGATGCGACGAAAACGCTACGGGCGACCCCGCAGCATCGCCTGCGCCGTGCTGTTTTGTGCGCCGCCGCTTCTGCGGCGCACTGCAGGCGTTGCTACGGGCGACCCCGCAGCATCGCCTGCTTGACCTCAGAGATGGCCTTGGTGACCTCGATGCCACGCGGGCACGCCTCCGAGCAATTGAAGGTCGTGCGGCAGCGCCACACGCCCTCTTTGTCGTTGAGGATGTCGAGGCGCACTTGAGCGGCGTCGTCGCGGCTGTCGAAGATGAAGCGGTGTGCGTTGACGATCGCGGCCGGGC
>JBDKJR010000090.1:0-5322 GCA_039796515.1 Actinomycetota bacterium | reverse complement strand
CGGTACACGTCGCGAATCTACCGGGCGGCGCCGGTGGTTCGGCTCCTCCACGGTTGCGGCGGCCGGCGCGGGGTGCACGGGGGCGGGGGAGAGCTGTGGGCGGCGCACATGACGCGGGCATCCTGCACCGCATGACCATCGGAGCCTTTCGCACCTACCAGCCCACGATCACGCGCCCCGTCGCCGACGCTGACGCCGACGCTGACCCGCAATCGCCCGAGGCGCAGCTCGCCGCCGCTCTGGGGCCGGCGATTCGCTGGCAGCTGTGGTTCTTCTTTCCGCCCGACTCGAACGGATTCGGCGGGCTCGCGATGCCGTGCGCGGACCTGCCGCGCCGCGCGCCCGGAGACGCGGCCGAGACCTTGTTTACGGTGATTGACGGCGTCGCTCAGCGTTCGGGCGCACGCGAACTCATCGTCGCGCTCGAACGCCGCGGCGGCCCCGACCCCGGTCGTCTCGATCGCGAGTGGATGCTCGCCGCATCCACCGCCGCCGAGCGCGCCGCCGTGCGCCTGCGTTCGGTGCTCATCAGCCACACTCGCGGCGTGCGCGAGCATGGTCCGCTCGCCCCGATGCTCGAGATCGGTGCATGATGACGACAGCCGTTATACCGGGTTATACTCGGGCCATGAAAACGGCGATCTCGGTGCCCGACGCTCTCTTCCATGAGGTAGAACGACGATTGAGTGAGCTCGGAATGAACAGGTCGGAGTTCTACGCGTCCGCTGCTCGCGCGTTTCTCGACAAGCTCGAGGCAGAGAGCCTCACAGCCGAGATCGACGCTGCCATCGCGCGAATTCGAACCGATCCCGCAGCCGCGGCAGCTATGGATCGTGAGCAGGCCGAGTTGACCGAGTTTGCGAGTCGTCGACTCTATGAGCTCACCGTGGATGACGAGTGGTGATCTCTCGCGGAGACATCTGTTGGTACGACTTCGGGCCCATCTCTGATCGGGGCCCGGCCAAGCGGCGCCCGGTGGTCATTGTTCAGAGCGATCCCTATACGCGCTCTGCGTTGGGGACTGTTGTTGTTGCCGCCCTCACGAGCTCAACGCCGCGGGCTGCGATTGGCGGCAACGTTTTCGTGCCTGCCAACCTCAGCGGCTTGCCGAAAGACTCCGTCGTGGTCGTCTCTAGCCTCGCGACAGTCGACCGCGACTTCGTGAGCGACCCCGTGGGCTCGGTGCCGCCGACCCTCATGCGTGACGTCGACGCCGGGCTGCGGCGGGTGCTGCAGCTCTAGAGCCGAGTGCAGCACGCGCCGAGCATCCCGAGACCGACGGTTAGTCGTCGAGAACGAAGGTGACCTCCATCGTCACTTGGTAGGCGCCGACCTTGCCGTCGACGATGTGCAGCTTCTGCTCTTTGATCCAGGCGCCGCTGACGTTGCGCAGCGTGCTGTTGGCGCGCTCGACTCCGACGCGAACGGCGTCTTCGAAGCTCTTCTCTGAGCGAGCGGTAATGGTGGTGATACGGGCGACAGACGTAGCCATGAGGTTCTCCCCTTCGGTGTGGTGATGGGTGGTGCAGGCAGTCAACTCCTGTGCGCGCCTCGCGTCTAGAGGCCCGCGTCGGTGCGTGCTCGTAGTCTGAGACCGTTGCCGACGAGAGGGGCCGCATGTACCTGCTGCGTGAGGGGCACCACGGCGCGCAACCCGGCTCGCAACCCGGCACGCAGGCGGCGCCGCTGCTCGTGACCTCGGCGAGCGACCTCACGCGCGCCTCGCAGTGCGAGTTCGGCTTCGCGCGCGACCTCGACGTGCTGTTCGGCCACACCGCCGCGATCGAGCAGCCGACCGACGTCATGCTCGAGCGCACGGCGGGCATGGGGCTGGTGCACGAGCAGCGCATCATCGAGCGCTATCAGGCGAGGGGCACGGTGCTCGAGATCGAGCGGCCGACGAACGCGCGCGACCTCGACGCGCTCGCCGAGCGGCAGGCCGAAACCCTCGCGGCTCTCGCGGCGGGCACCGACGTCGTCGTGCAGGCCACGTTCCTCGATCTCGACCTCGACCCGGCGGCAAGTCCCGGTGACCTTGCCATCGCCTTCAACGGCTACGCCGACTTTCTCGTGCGGCAGCCCGACGGTCGCTACCGCGTGCAAGACAGCAAGCTCGCGCGCCGCGCCAAGGTCACCGCGCTCTTTCAACTCGCGGCCTACGTCGAGCAACTCACGCGCCTGGGCATTGCGACCGACCACACCGTCGACCTCATCTTGGGCGACCACACCACGAGCAGCCACCGCATCGTCGACATCGCTCCCGTGTTGCGGGTGCGGCGCGCCCGCCTGCATCGCCTGATGCGAGAGCGCTGGGCGGCATCCGCCGAGATCGCGTGGCGGGATGCCCACGTCACGTTCTGCGGAACCTGCGCCTGGTGCGCCCACGAGATCGCGCGCACGAACGACGTGTGGCAAGTCGCGGGGCTCACGGGCACGCAGTGGACCCGGCTCGCGGCCGCCGGCATCACCACGCTGCCCCAGCTCGCGGGCCGCACGGCGCCCGTCGAGGGCATCGGAACCGCTGCCCTGCAGGGTCTCGCGCTGCAAGCCAGCCTGCAGAGTCAGGCCGCCGGGGCCACCGGGGCACTGCCGCCGGTGTCGTACACCGACCTCTCGGCACTGGGTGCGCTGCCCGCTCCGAGCCCGGGGGACATCTACTTCGACTTTGAGGGTGATCCCCTCTACAGCGAGACCGATCCGGCCCAGTGGGGCCTCGACTACTTGTTCGGGTTCGTCGACGCGGGGGAGCGGTTCACCGCGTATTGGGCGCACAGCTTTGCCGACGAGCGCCAGGCTCTGATCGACTTCGTCGCGGATGTCGAGCGGCGTCGGGGCGAGCATCCCGAACTGCACATCTACCACTACGCCGCCTACGAGCGCACGCACCTGCGCAGCCTGGCCGCGCGGCACGGCGTCGCCGAAGACACGATCGACGAGTGGTTGCGGGCGGGCGTGCTCGTTGACCTCTACCCGATCGTCACGCGCTCGCTGCGGGTCGGAACCCCGAGCTATTCGATCAAGTACCTCGAGCCGCTGTACTTCGCGGGCGCGCGCGAGGGCGCGGCCGTCGCCCGCGGCGACGACTCGGTGGCCGAGTATGTGCGGGCGATGGGGTTGCGAGCGACGGGTGACGAAGCGGGCGCGCAGGGCATCCTCGCCGATATCGCCGACTACAACGAGATCGACTGCGTCAGCACGCTGCGGTTGGCGGCGTGGCTGCGCGCGACCGCGGTCGAGCACGGCGTGCAGCCGGGCGACCACGAGACGACGCCCGAGACGCCGCGCGAGCTCGACCCGTCGCCGCTGCGCGAACGCTTGCTCGAGCTCGCGGCCCACTCCGACGGCTCGCCCGCGCTCGACCCCGACCGCAGCCCCGAGCAACGCGCCTACGCCTTCGCGGCCGCCGCGATCGACTACCACCGCCGCGAGCACAAGACGTTCTGGTGGGAGCACTTCGACCGGCTCATCGCTCCGCTCGCGGACTTCGCCGACACGCGTGATGTCTTTACGGTCGACGCGGATGCCCCTCACGAGCAATCCGAATGGGGCATGCAGGGCAAGCAACGGGTGCTGCGGCGGCGCGTGCGCCTCTTCGGCAGCTACAGCCCCGGCAGTCGCCCGAGCGTCGGAGGCCTCAGCGGGCCCTACGCGCTGTACGACTCGCCCAGCCCGCTCGGAGCCACGAGCCGTGACCCCCTCGCGCGCGCAACCCGGCAGGTGACGATCGACGTCATTCACGACGACGGCGTGACGATCACCGAGACGCTCGCGAAGGGCGTTGAGCCCTATCGCGACCTCCCGGTGGCGCTGACCCCCGGCCCGCCGCCGCCCGCCGGGCAACAGAAGCCCGCGATCGAAGAGTGGGGTGCCGCACTCGTGTCGGCCGCACCCGAGTGGCCGCGCGATCCCGTGGCCGACCTGCTGCGACGCGTGCCGCCCGTAACGCGCTCGGGCCGACTCGCCGACGTGCCGCTTGGCGGCACCGGCGAGCCCGACCGGGTCACGGCCGTCGTCGAGAGCCTCCGCGACCTCGACCACTCCTATCTCGCCGTGCAGGGGCCTCCCGGCACGGGCAAGACCTACCTGGGCTCGCGCGTCATCGCGCGGCTCGCGCGTGACGGCTGGCGCATCGGCGTCGTCGCGCAAGGCCACAGCACGGTCGAGCACATGCTCGCGCAAGTCGTCGACGCCGGGCTGCCCGGCACGCTCGTGGGCAAAGCCAAACGCTCGGGTGGGGCGGATGACGACCTCGCGCACGCGCGGTTCACGGTGCTCGGCCACGCCTCCCAGTTGCCCGACTTCATCGACGACCAGGCCGGTGGCTACGTCATCGGCGGTACCGCGTGGGATTTCTCGAACCCCAGTCGCGTCGCGCGCCGCAGCCTCGACCTGCTCGTGATCGACGAAGCCGGACAGTTCTCGCTCGCGGCCACCGTCGCGGCCTCGGTGAGCGCCCAACGTCTGTTGTTGCTCGGCGACCCGCAGCAGCTGCCGCAAGTGAGCCAGGGCGCGCATCCCGAAGCCATCGACGGCAGCGCGCTGGGCTACCTCAGCGCGGGCCACGATGTGTTGCCCGCCGAGTATGGCTACTTCTTGGCCGAGACGCGGCGCATGCATCCGGCGCTCACCGAGCACGTCTCGCACTTGTCGTACCAGGGCGAGTTGCGGTCGCACTGGATCGCCGAGACGCGCGAGCTCGCCGGGGTCGCCCCGGGCCTGCACTCCGTGGCCGTCGACCATCATGGCAACAGCACCGAGAGTGTTGACGAGGCCGAGCGCGTCGTGGCCATCGTGCGCGAGCTCATCGGCCGTGAGTGGTACGGCAACGACCAGGTCGATGCCCCCACGCGCGAGCTCGACGACCGCGAGATCATCGTCGTGACGCCCTACAACGCCCAGCAGCAGCTCATTCGGCAGCACCTCGACGCCGCGGGGTTCACGCGCACGCGCGTCGGCACGGTCGACAAGTTTCAGGGGCAAGAAGCCGTCGTCGCGATCGTCTCGATGACCGCCTCAAGCGCGAGTGACGTGCCGCGCGGCATGGAGTTCTTGCTCATGCGCAACCGGCTCAACGTCGCCATCTCGCGCGCGCAGTGGGCGGCCTACCTGGTCTATTCACCCGGGCTCATCGACTATCTGCCGCACACTCCCGCGGGCGTGAGTGAATTGAGCGCCTTCGTGCGGTTGGTCGAGCAGCGCGGCTATTCGATCGTGTAGTCGAACTCGCCCAGGCCCACCCAGGTCACGCGGATGATGGCCGCGGCGCCCACGTCATCAAAAGCGGTGCAGAAGAACGACGTGCCGATCGCCGCCGACGCTTGC
>JBDKJR010000089.1:0-3636 GCA_039796515.1 Actinomycetota bacterium | reverse complement strand
GCGACCCCGACCCCCACGCCGACCGTCGGGCCGGTGAGCGCGCCCGAGCCGCGCCTTGACCTCACGTGCGACGAGCTGGCGGCGGCGCTGCCCTTGGCGGCGACCTTCGCGACCCCGGTGTCGTCGGTGTCGCGCGCGCAGACGGAGTATGGCGCGCATCCGTCACGGCCCGAAGAGTATGTCGTGCGCAGCGTCGGTGGCCTCGTGTGTGAGTTCAGCAATGGCGCGCCGCAGAGCCGCGTGCGCGGCGGCAACCCGGCGTACACGGGTGTGCGCGTGCTCGTGCTGCCTGAGCCGGGCGCGCAGTGGGACCGCTGGGTCGACTACTACGGCGCCGCCGCCGCGGGCACGCCGTCGTGCTACACCTCGTCGGGCCGCGCCGCGTGCCAGCTCGATGCCCTGGTCTCGAACCGCTGGATCGATGTCGCCCTCGACGGCGCCGTGACCGAAGCCGCCGGAGCCGCGCTCGCGAACGCCGTCGCCGCCGCGGTGACGGGCGCCGGTGCGGGTGCCGCGCTCTGGACTCCTCCGGCCGACACCCTGCCCCTGCCCGATGACTGCGGCGCCTACATCAGTGGCGCCTCGCTGCAGGCCATCACGGGCGTGAGCGTGCCCGTCGAGTCGATTTCGACCTACGGCGGCGGCTGGAGCCTCTGGGCCGGTGCCGAAGTGATCGATGACTCCCCCTCGTGCTTCCTCCAATACGCGGATGCTGATGCCGGCATCGGCAGCCTCGACGTGCTCCGCGGCGGCGAGTGGGCCTGGGCCGAGGCCCAGTCGATCGTGGGCTCGACCGCCATCACCGTGGCCGGCCTCGGCGCCGATGACGAGGCCTGGATTCGCTGCGGCGCGGGCGACGCCTGGTGCGTCGTCGACATGGTGATCGGCGGCACCTGGGTCGAGCTCTACCTCTGGGAAGACGACTTTGGTGGCGCGTTCGACCAGCGTGCGGCGGCGCAGGCCATCGCAACCGAGGTGGTTGCGAACGTTCTGCCGTAAGGCGTGCTCTAGTCCCAGCCCTCGGTCACAGCGGGCGGCACGGGCCTGTACCCGCCCCGCCGAGATGCTGGTGCCTCGTCAACAACGTCAGCGTCGAACGACACCTCGAACAGCGCGTCGCCGATCAGCCAACGCGCAGCATCACCCGGGATGCGCGGCAAAAAGTCTCGCGGATCAGCAACCCCCGGCTCACCCACAGCCCCGAGCACACCCCACAGCCAGTTCCACACCGGATAGACATCACGATCGTCAATGGGCGTACCGTCGGGATGACTCCACCCGTGCGATGTCAAGATGCGCGCGATGCGTTGCGGACGAATCTTCGACTCGGAGGTGGCCGAATAGACCATGAGCGTCACCGCGCAGTGAGCTTCAAATGCCGACAACTGCGGCACGAAGGTGTCAGCGAGGTGGCGCCAGAGGGTGTCGACGTCACCGTCGCACTCGCGGCCGCGCTTGCTGAGGCGCAGAGTGCCCTTATGGCGACGCAGCAGCCCGGTCTCGCGGAGGTGCTCGCGGAAGTGGAACACCGGGTGAGCATCCACCTCGCGGGTGCCCGCCCAGGGGTAGTCGCGCATTTCGGGCAGCAGCGCCGCGAGCTCGCGCGCGTCGGCGGGCTTGAGGTAGCCCGCCGCGGTGAGAGGCAGGCCATTCCCGCGGGCTCGCTCGAGCATCCACCGGTGGGGCGCGAGTGCCGCGCGGCGGTCGATCGGCGTGGCGGTCAGCAGGTGCGTCGAGACCGCGACGGCCTTCTGGCGAAACTCGTCACCGAACTCGGTGTCGGCAAGGCCTTTCAGCATCTCGGTCAATACCGGATGCAGCCGCAAGGCCGCGCTTCTCTTAGGGGAGTGAGAGTGCATAGTCGATCTGCTCGTGGTCGAAGGCTGTCGCCATCGCGTCTATCTGCGTCGGTTCGAGGCTACGTTCACGCGCGTTCTCGCGCCAGTGAGACACCGCGAGCGCAACCCGACGAATGATCTCGGCGGCCGAGGCCGACGTGAGCCCGAAGGCATCTGCCGCGCCAAACAGATTGCGCACGTGGCGATGGCGCGGGTCATCGTCGGCACTGATGGGCCGCGAGGTAATGACACCGCGCGACCGCGAGGGGTTGAGGTCGAAGACAGGCGCAAGTCGCCACCCCGTGCGGGCGCGCAGCAGCCCGTGGTTGCGCCAATGGTCGTCGACGTTGTTGATGAGAACGGTCAGGGCGATGCGGCCATACAACTCGTGCAGGTCAGCTGCGGGGTTTTCGCTCAGCTCGGCCAGTGCATCCGCGAAATCGACATAAGTGATTGACCGCCCGTCGTGCTCGCCGAGGCCCAAAGCGCTCGCGGCCGAAAGATACCCGATGCGCGAGCCGTCAGGCATGCGATCGAAACGGTGCGTGATGAGCACTGATGCAGAGGCGCCAGCGCGCACGAGATCGAATCGTGGCACCGTCAGGCCCGCTTGCGCTGCGATGGTCAAAGCGAGCGCCTCCCAGGCTTCGACATCAATGCCGCCGTCTTTCGAGTGCGGTAACTTGGCGATCGCCAATTGCCCGTCGGCGGCGATGACGGTGGCTTTGGGTCGTGCGCCACCCGGACTCGTCGCAACATCAGACAGATAGGCAATGTCGTCGTCGGTTGCCTCATTGGCGTCATATCGCCGGGCCACGTCGATCACCCGCTCGAGGTCGTGCAGGGCCGCAACACCGTGGTCGTCAGAGAGCCACGGATGCTCGCTCGGGTCACCGGCACAAAACCGCAGCGCCCCGATGCGGGCACGGTCAGCAACCCCGAGAAGAAGGTCGAACGGGCCCGGTTGCGCCGGCAGAGTCGGGTCGACCTTCCGTCGCCGAGCATGGTCAGCTTCGACGATTTTGCGACCCCACTCATCGGGCGCCGCGTCGGCGAACGCCCCGAACTGCGAGCGGGTCTGGTCGGTGTACAGGCGCCCTGTCGCGAGTGGTAGATCCGGTGAGAGCGCGTACCGCCGAGGGTGCGCGAGGTAGCTCGCCGTGTACTGAAACGACGACGAGGCAAGCGCGCGCCCACCCGCGAACGACGCTTCGAGCGTTCCGACATGAACGGGCGTCTCGGCGATGCCGTCGAGATACACCTCGACGCGGTTCACGGGGTGCCACCGCTGGCGATTATCGCGTCAAGCCGGGCTCGCCCAGCTTCTGACTGATACGGATCGGCCGACATCACAACGGTGTCAGCGATGCCTAATGCGGTGAGCACAGCGATCACCGATTCAAGTCGCGGTGACCCGGTGCCGTTCTCAACGTGCCGCAATGTCTCACGAGTGACAAAGGCACGCGTCGCGAGGTCAGTGGCCGACACTCCGTTGAGCCTTCGCCACGTGCGCACGTGCGCGCCAAACTCGCGCAGCAAGCGCTGTTGTCGGGCGGATGTTCGCTGAACCAAGGGTGTCTCCTGAGAGGTATAGCGATCATAATAGCTGTCTTTGGCAGATATAGCTATCGTTTGCTGGCGGGATGCTCGACCACGGCACCGACTCCGGTGGCCAGCCCCACGGCCGCATCCGTCGCCCCCACGCCGACCCCGACGGTCGAGGCCGTCAGTGGCCCGCAGCCGCGCATCGATCTGACGTGCGCCGAGCTAGGTGCCGCGCTGCCGCTCGACTCAACCT
>JBDKJR010000088.1:0-5545 GCA_039796515.1 Actinomycetota bacterium | reverse complement strand
ACTCTTCTCAAGCTCGTGGCGGGAGTCATGCTGCCCGACGAAGGCGTCGTCGAAGTGAAGGGCGGCGTCGCACCCCTGATCGAGATCACGGGCGGCTTCGTCGACGACCTTACGGTGCGGGAAAATCTATATCTCACCGCCGGCTTGCACGGCATGTCACGGCGCGAAATCGATGCGCGCTACGACGAGATCATCGACTTCGCCGAGCTGCGCGATTTTGTCGGCACGCCCTATAAGCACCTCTCGAGCGGCATGAAGGTGCGGCTGGCGTTCTCGGTCATCTCGCGCCTCGAAGAGCCGATCTTGCTCGTCGATGAGGTGCTCGCGGTGGGCGACAAGGCGTTTCGCGAGAAGTGCTACGCGCGCATCGACGAACTGTTGCGCGGCGGGCGAACCCTGTTCTTCGTCTCGCACAACGAACGCGACCTCAAGCGCTTTTGCACGCGCGGCCTCTATCTCGATCACGGCGCGCTCGTACTCGATGGGCCGATCGGCGCCGTGCTGGACGCCTACAACCGCGACTATGGCGTGGGGCTCTCGAACACCGTCGTCGAGTAAGCCCGCCCGAATCGCTCAGCGCAGGCTCGTACACTGAACGCCAATGAGGCCGGGAGGTTGCGGTGACCCTCACCCCGAGTGAGCAGAATGACGCGGTCGAGCGGGCGCCCCTGCAGGGCATCCCAATCGACGACACCGCCGTCGTGCCCCACGAGCAGGCGGTGGCGGTCGCTCATGACCCCGTGCTCGTGCGCGCGTTGCGGGCGGCGATGTCGGCGCAACGACCCGCGGTGTTGCTGCACATTCGCTCGATTCGCAAGCAATACCCCGCGGCGACTCCCGAGCAAGTCATCATGATTCTCGAGCGCCGCTTTCTCAACAGCGTCACCGTCACGGGTGCGGGCAGTGGAGCGGCTTCACTCATTCCCGGGGTCGGAACCGCGCTCGGGCTCACGGTCATCGGCGTCGAAACCGTCGCGTTCTTTGAGATGACGGCCCTGTTTGCACAATCGGTCGCCGAGATTCACGGCATCGTCGTGGACGACGAAGAGCGGGCGCACAACCTCGTCATGGCCCTCATGCTGGGTGGCCCCGGCAAAGACCTCGTTCAGCAGTTCGTGGGTCAAGCGACCGGCACGGGGCCTGATCGCACGCAGTACTGGGGTGAGTCGATCACGGCGGGCATGCCCAAAGCCGTCGTCGGCATTCTGAACAAGCGCTTGCGCGACGAACTCGTCAAAAACATGGCCGTCAAGCAGGGCGGCAGCATGGCTGGCCGACTCGTGCCCTTCGGCATCGGCGCGGTCATCGGCGGTGCGGGCAACAGACTCATCGGCGGCAAAGTGGTGCGCACCGCGCAACAAGCCTTCGGCCCGGCCCCGCTGCGCTGGCCCGCCGAACTCGACCGACCTAGTCCCCCGAAGGAGCCTCGTCTTCGTCGTCTTCGTCGTCGAAAGGGTTCGACTCCGACGTGATCGGGTCGTGGGCGTGGATGGCCGCAACGCGATTCCACTCGGCATACAGCTGCTCGACCGCCCCGTGGAAGCGGGCCGTGGCCGCGCCGGGAGTCGTGTCACCGAAGTACCGCTGCACCCAGTGCGTGAGCTTCTCGTGCGCTTCGGTGCTCGTCAGCACGCGATCGACGAGCGGCACGATGTCGCTGGCCCCGTCAGCAGTGAGCCACTCGCAGTCGCTCAGGTAGCCCGACTCGTCGATCTCGGCCTCGGGCGACGCGGGTCGAGCGATGATGATGGTCTTACCCGTGGCGAGTCGGTCGTAGACCATCGCCGAAATGTCGGTGATGGCGACGTCGGCGGCAGAAAGTTGCCAGCCGAGCGCAGAGCCCGTGTCGTGCACGTGCTGGGCTGCGGGGTCGGCAGCGTTGGCGCGCTCCAGGGCCGCGATGATGCGCCGGTTCGCTGCACGGTACGCGCGGCTCACCACCCCGCTGCGCGGGTGCGGACGGTAGATCACGCGGTGGCGGCCTGACGCGAGCAGGGCATCCACGAGGGCCTCACCGTGACTCGCAATCGAGCCATACGCGGCCGCCGGTCGATCGCCTTCCCACGTGGGCGCGTAGAGCACGACCGTGCGGTCGTCGGGCGTATACGGCGTCTCGCCCGCGAAGTGGTCGGCCTGCGGGCGACCGATTTCGAGGGTGCGGTGGTCGACGTCGTACGACCACAGCTTGCGCGCCAGCCGGTCGCGGGCCGCCTGCCCCGCGACGAAGGCGTAGTCGTACGCCTTGTATTGGTTGGTGGTCATGTACATCTTGTCGCTCTCGCCATGGTTGATGAACACGTGCCACAAGCGGCCATAGCGGAACATCTGAAAGTTCTTGGTGTTCTGGTTGACGTAGAACACGATGCGCAGCGGTTGCTGGGCCACAAACTTTTCGAGGTCGGTGACCTTGCGCCGGTACACGGGCGGCACGGGCGACTCGTCGAGCAGGGTCATCATCGTTCCGGGGCTGCGGCTGATGATGGCAACTGGATGCTCGCGCGCGAGCTCGGCGAGCGGCGCGTACCACTGCCGAATCTGGTAGAGATTCACGCGCGTATCGGCGAAGTACACGGCAATCTCGATCGTGCCGATCGCGGGCGGAGCACCCTCGGTCTCGAGCCGCTTCGCGAGAGCGTTGCGGTTGCGGCGCGAGCGCAGGAGGTCGCGCAGGATGCGCCGCGCGGTCTTGTATTGGCTCACGAGTTTCACGCTCCCGATTCTCTCAGCGGGCATCGTGTCGATGCGGCCAAACCAGCACACCGTTACCCACTTGTTCGCTTTGCCGTGTCGAGGTGACAGAATCGGGCGAAATGGCCCGCTTCACGTTCAGCGCCGGCAACGCGCGCGTTCTCGCTCGCGCCCCGCTCTACGCGCTCGGGGCGCTCGCCGCCGTGCTCGTGCCGCGCAGCCCGCGCCGGTGGGTGTTCGGCTCGGGGATCGGGCTCGGCGAGGGGGCGCTCGCGCTCTACGAGGTATCCGCCGCGCTCGAGCCCGAGCGGCACCTGACGTGGCTCGCGACAACCGCCGAAGAACTCGCCGCGGCCCGCGCCCGTGGTCTCCGCGCGCTGCGCAAGGGCGGGCCGCGCGGACTCTGGGCCACGCTGCGCGCGGGAGTGGTGGTCGTGACCCACGGCTTCGGCGACGTCAATCGCTTTGGCGTGAGCGGCGCGCGCGTCGTGCAGTTGTGGCACGGCATCCCGCTCAAGCGCTTGCACCTCGACACGGGCGCTGCCCTGCGGCTGCCGCTCATCGGCTCACTGCCCGGCGTCGGTCGGCTCATGGCCGCGCTCTATCGCCGGGCCGGTGCGCAGATCGCGCTGTTTCCCGTGGCCTCTGAGCTCGTGGCCGCGCGCATCCGCTCGGCCTTTGGCCTGCCCGCCGCGCGCGTGATCGTGACGGGCGACCCGCGTGACGACGTCTTGCTCGCGGGAACCCCCGAGTCGCGCCGGTCGACGGCGCGAGCTCTCGTATCGAATGCGCTCACGACCGCCGGGGGTACGGCGCTGCCGGATGCTGGCCCCGTCGTGCTCTACGCCCCCACCTGGCGCGACGGCGCGCTCGACCCCGCAATCCCCTCGCGCGCCGAGTGGCAGGCGATCGCCGCCTGGGCCGACCGCATGGGGGCGACGCTGCTCATTCGTTCGCACCCGCTCGGCGCGGGCTCGTATGCGGAGGGCGCCGCGAGCTCGGCCCGCATCCGCTTACTCGGCCGCGATGCTCTCACCGATGTCACCCCGGCCCTGCCAGCCGTCGACGTGCTCGTGACCGACTACAGCTCGATCGCGTTTGACGCGGCCATCGCGGGAGTGCCGAGCGTGTTCTTTGCCCCCGACATGGCGCAGTACCTCGCCACGCGTGGGCTCTACCAGCCCTACCGCGAGTTCAGCGGCGGCGAACCGGCGACCACCTGGGCCGAGACTCTGCACCGCCTCGACACCACACTGACGGAGTCGGGCCGCGTCGCCGCGCTCGCTCACGCCACGTGGTTGCGCGATGAATCGGTCGACCACCTCGACGGGCGCGCCACCGAGCGCGTGCACGCCGCGATTCTCACGATGCTCGGCGAGAACGCCCGCAGCGTCGACGCCCCCTCGCCCGAGACGACTCACCGCCTCGACGCCCCCTCGCCCGCGACGAACCACCCCCTCGATGCCCCCTCGCCCGCGACGGCCCGCCGCTTCGTCGTGACCCAGGCGAGCCTCGACGAGCGCGTGATTCGCCTGAGCGGCACGGCACCCGCACCCCTCGAGCGTCTCGCCCTCGTCGGGCCGCGGCAGACCATCACCTTTGGCGTCACGCAATCGGGCGAGACGGTGAGCGCCGAGGCTGCGTTGTTCGACGAACACTGGGGTGCTGGTCCACTGCCGCCGCGCAGCGATGACTATCGCCTCGAGGTCACGTGGGCGGGCGACTCCCGCGCGAGCGCGCGCACGACCGTGACGGCGCCCGTCGGTGAGCCGGTGCGGTCGTCGTGGTTGCGGGCAGAATTGCGCGCCGACGCCGGAACCCTCGTGTTGCGCGTCGCGGCTCCGTTGGCGGAAGAGGAACGCGGAGCATCCGCCCAAAAACGCCTCGATCGGGAGTATCGGCGGCGCACCGCGACCCCCGAGAACGCCGTGTTCTTCGAGAGCTTCTATAGCCAGACCGTCGCGTGCAACCCGCTCGCGATCGACCGCGAGCTTGCTCGCGTGCGCCCCGATGTCACGCGGTATTGGTCGGTCGTCGACCGTTCGATCGCGGTGCCCGAGGGCGCGATCGCGATCGTCGAAGGCTCGGCCGAATGGTGGCGCGTACGCGCCGATGCCCGACTGCTCGTCGTCAACGACTGGCTGCGCAAACGGTGGATGCCCCGCCCCCACCAAACCGTGCTGCAGACCTGGCACGGCACCATGCTCAAGCGGCTCGCGCTCGACCGCGACGGCGTGGGCCTGCGAACGCGCCTCGCCGTGCGGCGCGAGAGCGCGCGCTGGACCGTGTTGCTCGCCCAGAACCCCTACGCGGCCGACATCTTGCGGAGGGCCTACGCGTTTCGCGGCCCCCTGTGGGTTGAGGGCTACCCGCGCAACGACGTGCTCGTGCAGGGCGATGCGAGCGTGCGGGCCGCCGTTCGGCAGCGCCTCGGGCTGCGTCCCGAACAGCGCGCCGTGCTCTACGCACCCACGTGGCGCGACGACACCACCCAGATCGTCGACTACCTCGACTTGCCGAGCTTTCCCTCGGCCCTCGCCGACCTCCCGGGAGACCACGTCGTGCTCGTGCGCGGCCACAGTCGCACTCTGCGGCACGGCCGCAACCTCGACGCGACCGGGCTCATCGACGTCACGACCTACCCCGACATGGCCGACCTGCTGCTCGCGGCCGACGTCGTCATCACCGACTACAGCTCGCTCATGTTCGACATCACCGCGACGGGCACTCCCCTGGTGTTGTTTGCGCCCGACCGCGAGCACTACGAGCGTGAGTTGCGCGGCTTCTACTTCGACCTCTTGGCAGAGGCTCCCGTGACGGTGACCGAGAGCCGAGAGGCCCTGCTGCTCGAGCTCGC
>JBDKJR010000087.1:0-3948 GCA_039796515.1 Actinomycetota bacterium | reverse complement strand
TCCGCTGACCGCGAAGTATCCGTCGAGGAAGGCCGCTCGAGCCTCGCGCGCCCAGTCTGAACCGTCGGCGGTGGCGGGCGACGTAGGTGACGCGGTGGAGGCGGGGTTGGCGGGCGACGGGGCTGGAGACGCGGGGTTGGCGGGCGGCGGAGCGGGAGACGCGGCGGGCGCGGCGGGAGAACCCGCAGTGTTGCGCAGCGAGCCGACCGCATAGTCGAACGAGCGCAGCATGCCCGCGACGTCGCGCAGAGGGGAGTCGACGCGAGCGCGCTCCGAGAGAGGACGTAGCGGCTCACCCTCGAAGTCGACCAGCAACCACGGGCCGTTCGGCCGCCGAAGAACCTGACCCAAGTGGTAGTCACCGTGGATGCGCTGCAACGCCGGCCACGGAGCCTCGCGCGCTTCGTCGTACACCGCTTCGATCGCGGGCCGAAGCTCGCGCAGTTGCGGCACATCCGTCATCGCGACGGCGAGGCGCTGGTGCCACCCCGCGACGAACCCCACGATGTCACCCAGCGTCGGTTCGCGCGTGGGCATGCACGCGGCGAGAGCCGTGTGCACTTCGGCCGTCACGCGACCGAGAGCTTCGGCATCCGCCGCGAACGATTCGCCCGCGCCCGCTGCCTCGAGCGCGAGCGGCCAGCCATCGCGCACCCCCGGCATGAACTCTTGCGCGAAGGCGATGTGGCCCGTCGACGGTTCGTCGGTGTGGGTGTCAGAGCCGTGGGGGTCGACCCACGTGGTCGACAGTGAGCCGAGCATCCGGGGCACCGATCGGTTGCCGGCGCTCGTGAGCGCGGTTTGCAGCACAACGTCGGGGTTCTCACCCGCGTGCACGAGCCGGAAAATCTTGGCCACGAGCGGAGCCTCAGAACCCGCGTCGAAGATGATCGAGGTGTTCGATTGCTCGCCGCCGTGAACGCGCGACTGGAGGTCGCTGCGGTGCACGCCCAGCCGACCGAGCAAGGCGCGCGTGTAGGCGGGGTCGTGAGCGCCGTCGAACAAATAGTCGTCGTTCTCGTCTCGTCCGATGAGCGCGGGGCCCGCTCCGCGCGGGATCGTGCGGCGCAACACGAGAGGCACGTGGTACAGCGACGGGGGGTTGTTGGCAGTGTCGCGGAGGAGCACAACGTGGATGCGCGCATCCGCATCATCAGAACTCCACTCGACGCGGCTCACCTCAACGAGTTGCGGCAGTCGACCTTTGCCCGCGTACCAGCGCTGGCGAGTCATCCACTCGGTGAGGCACTCCATCGTGCTGTGCATGCCATGACCCTACACAGAAGCCATCGTCAGGCTGTGCGGGCTCGCAAGAAGCCATTCATGGCCGCGGTGAGGGGTGCATCGACCGTGAGGGGCTGCGCATCGACAGAGCGGATCGGCGCGGCGTGGCGCACGCTCGACACGAGCCACGCGGCGTCGGCCGCGAGCAGGTCGGCCGGCCTGAGCGGCTCAACGACGGCGCTCAGCCCCCATTGGTCGGCAGCCGCGAAGAGGTCGACCTGCGTCGTTCCCGGCAAGATGCCGAAGGCGTCGGGCGGCGTCGCCAACTCGTCTCCGCGGCGCACCACAAGGGTTGAGGTCGGCCCTTCGAGCAGCAGCCCATCACTCGAGACAAAGACGACGTCGTCGGCACCGCGGCGTTGAGCTTCACGCACGGCGGCGCGATTGACCGCGTACGACAGGGTCTTGGCTCCTGCGAGCAACCACGGGCTCGTCGAACTGACGTCGCTGCGGAGTCCTCGATCGAGAAGCACGACGTCGACGCCCTCGGTGCGCTCGCGTCGAAACTCGGGTGACACCGTGCCGTAGGCCCAGCCCGTGGGGACGGGTTGCCCTTCGATGCCGCGCGTGAGCACGATTTTCACCCAGGCTTCGTCGTGGTCGGCGAGAGATGCGGCGATCGCGAGCACGGCATCCCGCCACAGGCCGTCGTCGATCGCGGGCAAGTCGAGCATGCGGGCAGAGCGCGCGAAGCGCTCGAGGTGAGCGTCGAAGGCTTGGGGGTGCCCGCGCCCGATGCTGATGGTCTCGAAAATGCCGTCTCCGCGCGTGGCTGCCACATCGAGAACCGAGAGCTGCGGATGCTCTACCTCAGCCTCGACGAGGTGCCCCGGCGTCTCGGCCGAACTCGGCGCGGGAATCACCAGCAGAAGGTGCTGTGGCACGGTCATGCAGTGACGGTATACCCGCTCTGTCGGTCAGCGCAGGTCGGCGCGCACAACCGGGATGGGACCGGTCTTGCGACGGCCGTGGCTCACGCCGCGCACACCGCGGGTTTGCACGCGGTTGATGAGGATCGCGACGGCGGCGAGCACGACGATGAACGCTGCGATGCCGACGACGTAGGTGACGACGCCCACGATGCCGTTGGGGCCGTCGGGTTCGAGGAAGGGGTAGGGGTACCACCCGGTGTTGGCGCCGCGCAGCATCGTGATGCCCACCCAGATGAGCGGGTAGCTGACCGCGAGCCACAGCGCCGACCACGCGATGCGCACGCGCCCGGGCGTGAGCAGCCAGTCGAGGGCGATGTAGATCGGAATCCACACGTGCAGCGACTCGTTGGGCCACACGGGGCCGACGTAGCCGTCAGCGTTCGGAATGTCGCGCAGTAGCACGTTGTAGACCACGGCGGTCACGAGCGCATACGAGAAGACGCTCGCGCGAATCGCCGTGTAGAGCCGCGTGTCGCGCTCGAGCCGCAGCGCCATGATGCCGCCCGTGATGAGAACGACGATGTTGATCATCGCGGTCTGAATCGTGAAGTAGGCGAAGTACTGCTCGGGCTTGAAGCGGCCGACCGAGATCTGGTCGGTGATTTGGGTAATGAGCGCCGCAAGCACGATCAATCCAGCGACGATGCTGATGATGCCGGCGATGTGACGCAGGGTGGCGAGGCGGGCGGTGGCGGCCTTTTCGCCGAGGGGGGAGGTCTCAGTCACCCGGTTGACGTTAGCAAGAAATGTGCATTCTGACGCATGAATCTTGCAGAGCATCCCTCACCTGATCGGGCGTTTTTCGGGATGCGCGCGCGGCCCGCGCGCGCCCTCGTGTTACTCGGCAATGCCCGGCGGGTTACTCGGCAACGCCCAGCACGTCGAGCAGCCACGCGAGCTCGATGGCGCGCTGCTTCCAGGCCGAGTAGCGGCCGCTGACGCCGCCGTGCCCGGCTTCCATTTCGCACCGCAGCAGGGCATCCGCCCCCACCTCGCGCAAGCGCGCCACCCACTTGGCCGGCTCGACATAGAGCACGCGCGTGTCGTTGAGCGAGGTCACGGCGAGAATGCGCGGGTAGGCCTGCGCGGTCACGTTTTCGTAGGGCGAGTAGCCCTTCATGTAGGCATAGACCTCGGGGTCGTCGAGCGGGTTGCCCCACTCGTCCCACTCGATCACGGTCAAGGGCAGTTCGGGCATGAGGATGCTCGTGAGCGGGTCGACGAACGGCACGTCGGCGAGAATGCCGGCGAACAACTGCGGAGCGAGGTTAGCGACCGCGCCCATGAGCAGACCGCCCGCGCTGCCGCCCTCGGCGACCATCCGGTCGGGCGCGGTGACGCCCGCGTCGACGAGGTGCTGCGCCACGGCGACGAAGTCGGTGAACGTGTTCTTTTTCGAGAGGGTCTTGCCGTTGTCGTACCAGCTGCGCCCGAGCTCGCCGCCGCCGCGCACGTGCGCAATCGCAAACACGACACCGCGGTCGAGCATCGACAGGCGCGGGATGCTGAAGCCGGGGTCAATCGACGACTCATAGCTGCCGTAGCCGTAGAGGTGCGCGGGCGCGGCAGCGGCCGCGACAGACAGCGACTCGGGCACCGCGCCAGCGTTACGCAGATCAAGTGGGGCGACCAGCCCCTTCTTCCACACGAGCGAGATCGGAACCCGCGTGCCGTCGGGCGCGACCGCCCAGTCACGCCGTTCGGCATAGTCACTCGCGCGATAGTCTCCGAG
>JBDKJR010000086.1:0-3711 GCA_039796515.1 Actinomycetota bacterium | reverse complement strand
GACGCCGCCGGGGTCGACTACGACGCCACCATGCTCGCTCAGTACGACGCGGCAACGGCTGACTCGGCTCTGACCGGGCCCGTGCGTCACCTCCTCCCCGCGATTCTTCCCGCCGGGGCTTCCGCGGGCTCGCTCACCGCCGAGGGCGCTGCGCTCCTCGATCCGACCGGTGCGCTGCAGCCCGGTGCTGTGTTCTGCCCGCCCGAGGGCGACGCCGGAACCGGCATGGTTGCCACGAACGCCGTCGCTCCGGGCACGGGCAACGTGAGCGCCGGAACGAGCATCTTCGCCATGGTCGTGCTAGAGCGGCCGCTCGAGCGCGTGCACGCCGAGCTCGACGTCGTGGCAACGCCGGCCGGGCATCCCGTCGCGATGGTGCACTGCAACAACGGCACGAGCGAACTCGCCGCCTGGGTGAGCGTTTTCCGGCGCTTCGCCGAGCTCGCGGGATCGCCCGTCGACGCCGACGAGGCCTACCGCCTCTTGCTCGCCGAAGCCCTCGAGGGTGAGGCCGACGCCGGCGGAGTGCTCGCCTACAACCAGATCGCGGGCGAACCGATTGCCCACTTGAGCGAAGGCCGCCCGACGGTCGTGCGCACTCCCGACAGTGAGCTCACGCTCGCCAACACCATGCGCGCGCAGGTTTACGGCGTGTTCGCCACGCTGAGCCTCGGCATGCGGGCCCTGCACGACGAGGGCGTCGCGATCGACCGCATGCAGGCACACGGCGGGCTCTTCCGCACGGCGGGCGTTGCTCAGCGATTTCTCGCCGCGGCACTCGACGCGCCCGTGGGTGTTGCTGAGAGCGCGGCCGAGGGTGGCGCCTGGGGCATTGCCGTGCTCGCGGCCTTCACGGCCGCGAGTGGCGGAGACCTCTCCACCTTCCTCGACCGCGAGGTCTTTGGCGGCACCGACATGAACGTCGTCACGCCGCACCCCGCTGACGTGGCCGGATTCGCCTCGTACCTCGGCACCTATGAGTCGGGCCTCGACATTCAGCGCGAGGCCGTCTCTGCTCTGCCTCTCACCGCACCTCTAGGAGCCTCCTCGTGACCCGCAGCATCGTCCCCGACCTCTCGACGTACGAGGTCTGGTTCCTCACCGGAAGCCAGAACCTCTACGGCGACGAGACCCTGCGCCAGGTGGCGGAGCAGTCGCAGCAGGTCGTTGCGGGGCTCAAAGCTGCCGCGAACATCCCCGTCACGATCGTGTGGAAGCCGACTCTCGTCGACAGCGCGAGCATCAAGCGCGTCATGCAAGAGGCCAACGCGGCGCCCAACGTCATTGGCGTGATCGCGTGGATGCACACCTTCAGCCCGGCAAAGATGTGGATCGCCGGCCTCGACGCGCTGCAGAAGCCCCTTCTGCACTTGCACACGCAAGCCAACGTCGAACTGCCGTTCGCGACGATCGACTTCGACTTCATGAACCTCAACCAGGCAGCGCACGGCGACCGTGAATTCGGATACATCGTCTCGCGCCTTGGCGTGGCGCGCACGACGGTCGTGGGCCACGTCTCGAACCCCGCGGTGACCGACCGTGTTGCCGTCTGGGCGCGCGCGGCCGCTGGCTGGCACGCCATGCACGAGCTCAAGCTCGCGCGTTTTGGCGACAACATGCGCTACGTCGCCGTGACCGAGGGCGACAAGACCGAGGCCGAAGTGCGCTTCGGTGTGCAGGTCAACACGTGGGGCGTCACCGAGCTAGCCGACGCCGTGCACGCTGTTGCCGACGCTGACATTGACGCGCTTGTGGCCGAGTACCTCGACCTCTACGACGTTGCGGCCGAGTTGCACCCGGGTGCGGCTCGACACGACTCGCTGCGCTACGGCGCCGCGATTGAGCTGGGCTTGCGCGGGTTCCTCGAAGACGGCGGATTCTCTGCCTTCACCACCTCGTTCGAAGACCTCGCCGACCTCAAGCAGCTGCCCGGCCTCGCCGTGCAGCGCCTCATGGCCGACGGCTACGGCTTCGGCGCTGAGGGCGACTGGAAGACCGCGGTGCTCGTGCGCGCGGCCGCCGTGATGGGAGCCGGGTTGCCCGGTGGCGCATCCCTCATGGAGGACTACACGTACCACCTCGAGCCCGGCAACGAGCTCATTCTCGGTGCCCACATGCTCGAGGTGAGCCCCTCGCTCACGACCTCGACGCCGCGCCTTGAGGTGCACCCGCTCGGTATCGGCGGCAAAGACGACCCCGTGCGCTTGGTGTTCACGGCCGACGCGGGGCCCGCAGTCGTCGTGGCCTTGAGCGACATGCGCGACCGCTTCCGCCTGGTGGCGAACGTCGTGGAGAACGTCGCTTTGCCGGCGCCCATGCCGCACCTTCCCGTCGGACACGCGGTGTGGAAGCCCGCGCCCGACTTCAGTACTTCCGCCGCAGCCTGGCTGACGGCGGGGGCCGCCCATCACACGGTCATGTCCACGCAAGTGGGCGTCGAGGTCTTCCGAGACTTTGCGCAGATGGCCGCGGTCGAGCTGCTCGTCATTGACGAGAGCACCACGCTCGAGGGGTTCGCGCGCGACGTGCGCACGAACGCCGCCTACTACCGATTGGCGCAGTCGCTGTGAGCGCGGCGCCGGTCTCCTAGATCTCCCGGGGTTCGCCCCGGGAACGGTTCTCAACTCGCAGGTGAGTTGAGAAACGCAGCACCACCACATCCCCTATGAAAGGACACACAGTGAAGAAGAACGTTCTTCTCTCCGCCGTGGCCATTGGCGCAATGACCTTCGGTCTCGCCGCCTGCTCGGCCCCGGCTGCCGAGGGCGAAGGCGAAGGCGGAGGCCTCATCGGCGTCGCCATGCCCACCCGCTCGTCGGAGCGCTGGATCGCTGACGGTGACGCCCTCGTGGCCGAGCTCGAGGCTGCCGGCTACACCGTTGACCTCCAGTACGCAGAGGACGACATCCCCACGCAGGTCTCGCAGGTCGAGAACATGATCACCAAGGGTGCAGAAGCCCTGATCATCGCCGCGATCGACGGCACCACCCTCACCGAGGTGCTGCAGACCGCTGCTGACAGCGACATCCCGGTCATCGCGTATGACCGTCTGATCCGCGACTCGGAGAACGTCAACTACTACGCGACGTTCGACAACTTCCTCGTGGGCCAGCAGCAGGCGTGGACCCTCCTGAACGGCCTCGGCCTCACCGACCTCGAGGGCAACGCTCTCGACGGTGCGCCCACCGGCCCGTTCAACATCGAGCTGTTCGCTGGCTCGCTGGACGACAACAACGCGTTCTTCTTCTTCAACGGCGCCATGGATGTCCTCCAGCCGCTGATCGATGACGGAACGCTCGTCGTGAAGTCGGGTCAGACCGACATCGAGCAGGCCGCCACGCTCCGCTGGGACGGCGAAGTCGCCCAGAGCCGCATGGAAGACCTCCTCACGGCGAACTACTCGGACGGCACGAAGGTCAACGCCGTTCTGTCGCCGTACGACGGCCTGAGCCGTGGCATCATCTCGGCCCTGACCGACGCTGGCTACGCCGTGGGTGTCGACTTCCCGATCATCTCGGGCCAGGACGCCGAGGTTGACTCGGTCAAGGCGATCCTCTCGGGTGAGCAGTACGCGACGATCTTCAAGGACACTCGTGAGCTCGCGAAGGTTGCGGCCGGCATGGCCGTTGCCCTTCTCGAGGGTGGCGAGCCGGAGATCAACGACACCACCACGTACGACAACGGCGTTCTCGTCGTTCCCTCGTACCTGCT
>JBDKJR010000085.1:0-3565 GCA_039796515.1 Actinomycetota bacterium | reverse complement strand
GCTTGCCATCGAGCACGCCGTTCATCGCGCGACGGATGCTCGCCCCCAGCTCAGCGAACTCCTCGGCGCTCAGCGGCGCGGCCTCAGACATCGACGTCGTCATGCTCATTGTTCGACTCTGCCACGCCTCGCTGTTGTGCGCTCTGAGAATCCCCTGACCGGCAGCACGTGCTCAGTTGTGATTGATCGTTTGCACGCCTGCCGAGAAGCCCGCATCCCAGGCCTCTTTGCTGCCCGTCGCGAAGAGGTCGTCAGCGGCGGGGCGCACGAGGCTGCGCGCGCCGGGGGCCGCGTCGTCGAGCAGCCGGGCGAGCCCCCGCACCGCCGCCACGGGGATTCCGCTCGACTTGCCCTTCACGAGATCGGCGGCCGCGGCGATCTCGTCACCGACCGCGGGCGCCGTCACTTCGAGCAGTTTGCCCGCCGCATCGCGCGTGCCCCGCAGGTCGTCGAGCAGTCGAACGCCGCTCGCGCCAATCGCCAAATCGGTCTGGCCTTCGCGCCACGCGCGGCCGGCCGTGTCGGTGATGATGACGCCAATCGGCGCTCCCACGCTCGCTTCGACGGCCGCGCGAATCGCGGCGGCACTCGCGTCGGGGTCGAGCGGCAAGAGCAGCACGGTGCCATCGGCGGTGTTGCTCGCGTCGACTCCCGCGGCGGCCATGATGAGGCCGAGCCTGTTCTCGACGATGCGCGTCGTGCCGCCATCGGCGCGGGCGCGCGTTGCCACCACGCGCACGGTCTCGTCGGTGATGGCTTGCTCGCGATCGGCAGCCTCGATGATGC
This sequence comes from Actinomycetota bacterium, assembly GCA_039796515.1. GTDB lineage: Bacteria > Actinomycetota > Actinomycetes > Actinomycetales > Microbacteriaceae > Microcella. Next base: position 2,779 of record JBDKJR010000085.1, on the reverse strand, counting down.
GGCCCTCGGCCTTGCTCACGATCTTGCTCGTGACGGCGAGAATGTCACCCGGCTCGACACCCGCGGTTGCCGCGGCCTCAGCGATCAGTCGTGGCAGGTCATCACCCGGCACGATCTCGGGCAGGCCCGGGATGCCCCACACGCGCAGTTCTGCCGCAGCAGTCTCGGCGGCGCGCGGTTCGGTCACTCGACCATCATGCCGCGCTGTGCGTGAGTGACGCCGCGCACGCTGTGCTCGGCTCGCGACGGCCCTCCGCTGGCGAGAGCAGGAAGAGGATTGCCGTTGAGGCTATGTGCCTTTCGCGGCACGTGCCGCGGGAGGCACATTCACCGAGAGAGGCGCCCGTGCGGTGCCGGCGCTCGCCCGACGGAGGTTCGATCGGCTGGTGTTCTGACGGCAGCGGCGGCGTGAAGCCGCGGTACTCACCGGGGCCGTAGTACTCCTCCAGCCCTCGCCGTACGGCCCTCCACACCACGGAATAGAGAACCCTCATAACGAGCGCGAACACACCGACCACCACCACGATGGCGATCACGTTCGACACAATCGGAAGGAAGACAAACGGCAGAATCGGCGGCTCGACGACTTCCATGAGAATCACTCTGCCATGACGCACGACGTCGAGCTGCTCTTCGTGCAGACCCGCTTCGGCGGAAGCGGTCAGCGCGTGAGGCGGGGCAGCACCTCGCGGCCGAAGAGCTCGAGGAACGCATCCTGGTTGCGACCCACGTTGTGCAGGTGGATGCGCGTGACCCCGAGGTCGAGGTAGCGCTGGATGTTCGCACGGTGGGCGTCTGGGTCGCTCGAGATGAGCATCCGTTCGTCGAAGTCGTCGGGGCGCACGAGAGTGGCGATCTGCTCGAGGTCGTACGGCGAGCGGATGTCGCTCTTCGCGAAGCGCATGCCCGCTTGGGGCCACTCGGCGAGGGCGTTGGCCATCGCCTCCTCGTCGGTCGGCGCCCACGAGAGGTGCAGGCGCAGAGCATGCTGCGCGGGGTCGCGGCGACGGCCGGCCTCGCGGGCTCCGTCGGTGAAGCGCTGCAGCAGGGTCGCGAGCTTCTCGTAGGGCACCGAGTCGACGAGCAATCCGTCGGCCACCTGGCCCGCACGACGCGCCGTCACGGGCCCCGCTGTCGCGATGAGCAGGGGCGGCGCGACCTCGGGGCTCGTCCACAGGCGCGTCGACTCGAGCTGGTACCAGCGGCCCTCGTGCTTGACGTCGCGGCCCGCCGACCCCGACGCGAAGAGCTTCTTGATGATCGTCACGGCCTCGAACATGCGGTTGATGCGCTCGGCCGGCTCGGGCCAATAGCCACCCACGATGTGCTCGCTGATGGCTTCACCGCTGCCGAGCGCGAGCCAGTGCCGCTCGGGGTAGAGACTCGCGAGGGTAGCGGATGCCTGCGCAACGAGGGCAGGGTGCCACCGGAACGTGGGCGCGAGAGCCCCGACCCCGAGCTCCCCCGTTGTCTGCGCTCCGAGTGCCGACATGACCCCGAACACGAAACTCGCCTGACCCTGGCGGGGAATGAACGGCTGGGCCGCATCGGCCGCGAGTGTGCCGCTGAAGCCGTGCTGCTCGGCGAGCGCCGCGAGGCGCACGGCTTCGCTTGGCGTGAACTGCTCGAGCGCTGCCGCGTATCCGATCGTCGGCTGCGTCATGCCGTAGGGGTCACGCTCTTCGTCGTCTTGCCCGCGAGGTGCGGGCCCGCCATGACGGGCTCGTAGCGCGGCGCCTCGCCCTCGGCGAGGCACGAGGGCAAGCATTCGACGATGGTCGAGTAGTTGGCGTTGTGGAAGAACGGCATGCTTTGGCGGCGCTGGCTCGCGCTCGCGAGCGAGCCGGCCGCAGCATCCGGATTCACCACACGGTGCAGTGTGGAGGTCCAGCGATCGTTCGTCCAGCGGGCCATGAGGTCGCCGATATTGATGACGAGGGCTCCCTCAGCGGGCGGGATCGGCACCCACGAGTCGGTGGCGCCGTCGTGCACTTCGAGGCCCGCCCGGCCCGCTTCTTGCCGCAAGATCGTGAGCGTGCCGTAGTCGGTGTGGGCTCCGGCGCGAAGCTGGCCCAGCTCGGGCGCCTGCGTCTGCTCGGGGTAGTTGATGGCCCGCAGCGCGCTCGGGCTCGCATCGATGTGCCCGGCAAAGTAGTCGGCGGGCAGGTTGAGCCCGAGCGCGAACATGCCCATGAGGCGGTCGGCCAAGCGGCCCATCTCGGCGTAGTACGCCTGCCACGCGCGCTGCAGTTCGGGCAGCGCGTCAGGCCACACGTTGGCCGTAAACAGCGCTGCCTCGGTTTCGTCCACCGCCACATGACCGGGGCGGATGCCCGGCCCCATGTTGAACGACTCTTTGAGGTCGCCCGGCGTCACCTCGCCGCGCGAGGCCGCGAGCGACTCGCTGCGCATCGGAAAGTAGCCATAGAGCCCACCCGGCGCGCGCTCGACCGCGAGCTTGTCGGCGAGCGGAAGGTCGAAGAATGCGCGAGCCGCGTTCCACGCAGCGTCGGCGACCGCGGCGTCAACGCCATGGTCGACGACCTGAAAGAACCCGACCGTGCGCAACGTCTCGTCGAACTCACGCCCGACGAGCGCGGGGTCGTGATCAAGACTGATGGTCGGCACGGCGATCGAGGGCGTCATGGCCACACGTTACCCCGTTGATCAGCCCGCGCACACCGCCCGAGCACCGCGCATCCAGGTGGCTCGCCTAGCGTCGAATCACCGACGAGAAAGAGACGCCATGACGACGATTGCTGCCCTACTCGAGAAGTTC
>JBDKJR010000084.1:0-4861 GCA_039796515.1 Actinomycetota bacterium | reverse complement strand
GCTTGACGCCGCGTGAGACAGAGATTCTCGCGCTCATCGCCGAAGGTCTGTCGAACCGCGAGATCGGCGCCACGCTCTTTCTCGCCGAGAAGACGGTCAAGAACTACGTCAGCGGCATTCTCGCCAAACTCGGCATGCAGCGTCGCACTCAAGCGGCCGTGCTGGCCACCGAGTGGATGCCGAAAGGGCAGAGCCGCCGCTAGCTCGCCGGTGCCGGGGCCACCGGGGCCGCGAGCAGGGTCACGGTGACGGCGCCACCCTTGGTCGCTTGCGTGCCGACCGAGGCAAAGCCGAGCCGCTCGTGAAACGCGAGGCTGCCGGGATTCGGCGGGTCAAGGTTGACCTCGCACGTCACTTCGGCTCGCCCTTCCGCGCGCGCCACGGCAAACACCAGGCGGTAGAGCGCCGCGCCCAGCCCCGTTCCCCGCTCGCTGTCGGCGATGACGATGCGATCGATGTAGCGCGAATCGACTCCGCGTGCGGAGAAGAACTGGTAGTTCTCGCTGTCGTAGTCAGCACCGTCTCCGAGCGTCACGACAAAACCGACGATGGATCCCTCGCGCTCAATCGCGACGGCAAGATCGGCCACGGCGAGCAAAGAAGCCATGGCCTCGACCGAGGTGATAGGCACGGCGGGATACGCACTGTCGTTGAGCGGAACGAGCCGCGCCGCGTCCGCGACCGCGAGCCGCCGCACCGTGGCGCGAGCGTCGGCGCCCAGAGTTGCCGCGAGCGGCGCAAACTGGTCGTCGGAGAGGGGCACTACTCGACTCTACTGGGCGCCGTTGGCGAGCATCCACGGCACCGGATCAATGGCGATGCCGTCAATGCGCAGCTCAAAGTGCAAGTGCGGCGCCGTCGTGACGCCCGTCGTACCGACGAGACCCACCTGGTCGCCGACCCGCACGCGGTCACCCTCAACGAAGGGAATCGACCCTTCTTGCAAGTGCGCGTACACGCTCGTGATGGTCTGCCCGTTGACGACGTGCTGGATTTCGAGGTGCACGCCGAGGGTGTTGCTGGGGTCGCCGATGAGAGTGACGACGCCGTCGGCGATCGACACGACGGGAGTGCCGTATGCCGGGTTCCAGTCAACGCCAAAGTGCTGTGTCGAGCACGCCTCGCAGGCCGCGGCCCGCGGGCCAAAGCCACTGCCGACGGGGGCGTTGGCGCCGACGGGATAGAGCAGCGGCGGGCGAACATCGACCGTGAAGGTCTCGCGAACGTCGGCTCCGCTCGCCTCGGCGACGGCCGCAGCGCTACCGGTTTCGCCGGTGTCGGCAAGAACCTGGGTTCCCGCAACCGACTCGTTGCTCTCGGTCGCGACGGCAATGGTGGCCGTCACGGTCGTGCTCAGGGCGAGGGTGCCGCCGACAAGAACGGCGGCGACAAGCAACGCCTGCTGGCGCAAGCGGTAGGGATCAAGAGCGGCGGCGCGCGACAGCGCAGGGTGAATGAGGTGGAGCATAAGAAGAAAAACACTTCCTGGTGGCGGCCGGCAGGCCGTGGACACGGTGAGTGCACGTCATTGCGCATTCGACCTCGCGGCGCTCACGGCGAGCACTCGGCACAAGGTCAGGAGGTCACAGCACACGGCCCGGCGGAATCATTCACACCGGCGGCACTCGCCCCTGTCGGCAACGGAGCCAACACTCAAGCGTGACCGATCAACCTATGAAAAGGCTGATCAGAGGCACGCCTCAGGCGACCGTGGTGCCAAACGCGAGCCCCAGCAGATAGGTCGCGGCCGCGGCACCAAAGCCAATCGCCAGTTGACGCAGGGCCCTCTTGAGCGGCGACGCTCCCGAGAGCACGCCCACAATTGCGCCCGTCACGAGCAACGCCAGCCCGACGAGCACGGCGGCCACGATCACCGCCGTGATGCCCTGCAGCCCCAGCAAGTAGGGGATCACGGGGATGATCGCTCCCGACGCGAAGAACGCAAAGCTCGACAGCGCAGCACCCCACGCCGAGCCAATCGCCTCGTGCTGTTCGGCCTCTGCTTCGGCAGCGCGAGCCGACGCGGCCACGGGATCGTAATCGGCAAGGATGCGTCGCGCATGCTCGGCAGCCTCCTCCTCGCCCATCCCGCGGGCGCGGTACACCAGCGCCAACTCGTTGGCGTCAACATCAAGGTGCGGCAGGGCCGTGTGCGCTTCGGGGTCGGGTGTGGAGGCGTCGAGCAGTTCGCGCTGCGAGCGCACCGAGACGTACTCGCCCGCGCCCATCGACAGTGCACCGGCGAGCAGTCCCGCGAGGCCGGTGAGCAGAACGGCCGAGGGGCCGAGGCCCGCCGCACCGATTCCCATGACGAGGGCGAGGTTGCTCACGAGCCCGTCGTTGGCCCCGAACACGGCCGCACGAAAGGTGCCCGAGAGTCTTTGGCGCCCGCGAGCCGCGAGCCCGCGCACGACCTCACCGTGGATGCGTTCGTCGGCGGCCATGGCGGGCGTCGCGTGGGCATCCGCCCCATACGGCGATCGCATTTCGGCGCGCTGCGCGAGGGCGAGAACGAAGACGCTGCCGAATCGGCGAGCAAAGAACCCGAGAATGCGCGTGCGCACCGAGACGGCCGGCACTCGGTCGGCGCGCTCGCCGAGCAGCTCGACCCAGTGGGCTTCATGGCGCGCCTCGGCGTCGGCGAGCGCCAGCAAGATCGCCTGCTCTTCTCCCGTGCGGCGCGAGGCGACGTCGCGATAGACAGCCGCTTCGGCACGCTCGTCAGCGAGGTAGCGCCGCCAACGACGCAACTCGGCGGGGGTCGGAGTGTGGGGCTCGGTCACGTGGCCCATGATGGCAGGGCGCGAGGGGCGCGCGCAGTTCGGCATCCCGAAACCGCGCGGCGCTCTGGGGCGAACGCGTGGCTACCAGCCCCAGGTTCCCGTGGCGCCCTTGAAGGGTCCGACGATGTTTGCGGTGATCCAGCCGCCATAGAAGCCGCCCTCTTGCGGCGTCACGGTTTCGCCGTCGACCGTGCAGCGATCCATACGCCCCGGATACACCGAGACGAAGCCGGCGATCGCCTCAAACCCCCGGCTCGGCTCGGGGTAGTACCACCCCGCGCTCGGGGCAACCATCTGGCCGGCCACGATGTCGTAGTAGGCCGCGCGGCCCTTGAACTCACAAAACGTCGATCCGGATGCTGGCACAAGCGACCCCGCCACGAAGTCGTCGGGCGGCAGGTAGTAGGCGGGCGGATGACTCGTCTCGAGCACCCGCACCGCCCGAGTGGTCTCGGCGATCAGCTGGCCGCCGAACTCAATCGTCACGCGCGCGTGAACCGGCTCAACCCGCGGCGGCCGCGGATAGTCCCAGACCGACTCTTGGCCCGGGCCAGGCTCGATGCGTTTCGGCCGCGCCACGTCGCCGCCCTAGATGTACCCGGTCATGACGTTGGTGACACCAATCTGAGGAGAAGGCCTCCACGCTGGTGGTGTTCAATCACCCAGCCGATGGAGGCCTTCCCGTGGTTCACCGTAACGCCAGGCTCGCAATCGCGGGCCGTTTGATCCTTGTTCAACGTGTCATCTCTGGCCGCCCTGTCGCGCACGTCGCGAAAGAGCTCGGCATCTCACGCACCTGCGCTCACCGCTGGGTGCGCAGGTTTCGCAGCGAGGGAGCAGCCGGCTTGCGAGACCGTTCCTCACGACCTCGATCAACTCCGACCGCGACAAGCCCCGAGGTGACCGCTCGACTGCTGACGATCCGAACGGACGAACGCGTCGGGCGAGACGAGCTCGCCGCCCGCGTCGGGGTAAGCCCGTCCACAGCATCACGCATCATCGCCCGTGCTGGCCTGCCCCGCCTGCACCAACTGGACCCCGTCACCGGCGTTGCGATTCGCGCGTCACGGCGAACGCAGCTGCGTTACGAACGTGACCATCCTGGCGACCTGCTCCACATAGACGTGAAGAAGATCGGCCGGATCCCGGACGGCGGCGGCTGGCGCATTGATGGGCCCGATGTCGTTGATCACAACCGGGGCCGGGTGAAGTCCGCCAAGCTCGGCATGGACTTCCTGCACGTGGCGGTCGATGACCATTCACGCATCGCGTTCGTGCGCGTGCTCCCCGACGAGAAGGGCGCAACGTGCGCGGCGTTCCTGCTGGAGGCTGCTGAGTTCTTCGCTGGCCTGGGCGTCACGATCCGGCAGGTGATGACCGATAACGCGTTGAACTACCGCACCTCGCGTGACTTCCAGGCAGCTCTGAACCTCATCGACGCGAAACACATCACCACCCGGCCCCACTCGCCGTGGCAGAACGGCAAAGCCGAACGCTTCAACCGCACTCTTCAAGAGGGCTGGGCCTACCGGCAACCATTCACCTCGAACGAGGAACGACTCGAAGCGCTGCAACCGTGGATCGATCACTACAACTACGCTCGAGCCCACACCGCTTGCGGAGGCCTCCCGCCGATCAGCCGACTGTCACCAACGTCATGACCGGGTACACCTAGAACCCGAAGTCGCCGAAGTCGCCGAAGCCGCCTCCGTCGAATCCACCTGCGTCGAATCCACCTGCGTCGAAACCGCCCGCGTCGGCGCCCGATGCGTCAGCACCCGCGTCAGCCGCTCCCGCATCGGCCCCGTCGTCAGCGGCACCCGCGTCGGCGAATCCGGCGTCCATGGGCGGCAAGAAGGCGCTCGCGAGTGCCGAACCGATGACGTAGCCCGCCACGGTTCCCAGCAGCGAGGCGCCGACCATTTGCCCGAAGGAAGGGCCAGCGAGCGAGCGCTCCATCGTGCCGGGCTGGCGAAGCTCTGAGCGGGTCGCCGCCCGGGCCAGCGTGGCCGGCTGATCGTCGGCCGGGGCTTCGCCCGCGGGAGCCGTGCGCGACATCTCGTCAAAAACGAGACGAC
>JBDKJR010000083.1:0-2838 GCA_039796515.1 Actinomycetota bacterium | reverse complement strand
TGCGTGCTCGGGCGCCACACCGAGAGAGCCTCGATGAGCTCGGCGCGGGTACCGCTCACGGTGACGCCGATGGGCCTCGTGTGCGGAACCGGCATCGGGATGGCGTGCACCCACGTCGTGGAGGCGACGCCGTAGCGCGCGATGATCTCGACGAGAGCATCCACGAATCGTTCCCACTGAAAGTCGGGCTCGTAACCCGTCAAGAGCAAGAACGGCGTGCCGAGTTCGTCGTGCGCAAGACGCAGGGCGAGTTGGGGGCGACGGTATTCGGTGATGCGCGTCTCTTCAAAAACCATGATGGGCCGGCGTGCGCGGTAGTCGAGCAACTCGTCGTTGCTGAACGTCAGCACTTCGCGGTGGTCAAGTTCGTCGAGCAGATACTCCGACACTTGGGCAACCGCCCCGCCCGAATCGACGAAACCGGTCAGGCCGATGACGAGCGGCAGGTCGCGCGGCACCTCAGCCTCCGTCACAGCGACGGTGTACAGGTCAGCCGGATTCCGCATTCCCCCATGGTAGGTCGCCCGCTCGACCGCCCATGGCCACCGGGCGCGCGCCGAGAGCGAACACAGCGCGGATAGCATGACGGCCATGCCGCTTCCTTCGCTGACTGTCTCGTCGACCGCTCCCGCTGACCTCGAGGCTGACGCGCTCGTCATCGGCATCGCACCCTCGAGCGACGACGGCGTGACGGTCGCGGGCGACCTCGACGGTCCGCTCGCGAGCGTTGCCGCGGGGCTACGGATGCTCGGCCTCACGGGCGTCGCCGACGAAACGTCGCGCCTGCCCGCGCCCGCGGGTATCGCGGCCTCGAGCATCCTCGTCATCGGTCTCGGCCGCGCGCCCCTCACGCCCGAAGCCTTGCGGACGGCGGCCGGCACGGCGGCGCGCACTCTCGCGGGGGTCGAGCGCGTAGCTTTCGCGCTGCCGACGACCTCGACCGCCGAGGTTCAGGCGGTGCTCGAAGGCGCAGGCATGGGCGGCTACCGCTTCACCGAGTACCGATCGGCAGAGCCCTCGGCAGCGACGCGCGAGATCGTGCTGGCGACCACGGTTGACGGCGCCGAGGCGGCGGCGGCCGCCGCGCGGGCCACGGCGGGCGCGGTGACCCTCGTGCGTGACCTCGTCAACACTCCCCCGAATGACCTCTACCCGGCCTCGTTCGTCGAGCGCGCCCGCGCCGCCGTCGCCGACCTGCCGATCGACGTCGAAGAGCTCGGCCCCGACGAGCTGGCCGCGGGAGGTTTCGGGGGAATTCTGGGCGTCGGCCAAGGCTCGTCTCGACCGCCCCGCCTCCTCGTGCTGCGCTACCGGCACGACAGTGCTCTCCCCCACCTCGCCATCGTCGGAAAGGGAATCACCTTCGACACCGGTGGCCTCTCGCTCAAGCCCGCTGCCGCGATGGTGGGCATGAAGTACGACATGACGGGGGCGGCAACCGCGCTCGGCGCCATCATTGCCGCCGCGCAACTCGAGATTCCCGTTCGATTGACGACCTGGCTGTGCCTGGCCGAGAACATGCCCTCCGCGACCGCGATGCGCCCCAACGATGTGCTCACGATGCGCGGAGGCACGACGGTTGAGGTGCTCAACACTGACGCCGAAGGTCGGCTCGTCATGGCCGACGGACTTGCCGCGGCAAGCGAAGAACACCCTGACGCGCTCGTCGACGTGGCAACCCTCACCGGCGCGGCCCGCGTGGCCCTCGGCGAACGGTACGCGGGCGTCATGGGCGACGACGCGCTCGTCGCCGAGGTTCAAGCGGCGGCGGCCGAAACCGGTGAGCTCTTCTGGCCCATGCCGCTGCCTCCCGAACTGCGGCCGCAGCTCAAGAGTGAGATTGCCGACATCGCCAACGCGAAGATCGGCAGCACGGCGGCGGGCATGCTGCTCGCGGGCGTGTTCTTGCGAGAGTTCGTGGGGGCCGTCAGCGACGAGGCGGATGCGCCCCGCATCCCGTGGGCCCACCTCGACATTGCGGGCCCGGCCAACAACCCCGCCGCGCCCTTCGGCTACACACCGAAAGGACCCTCGGGGGTCACCGTGCGCTTGCTCGTGCGACTCGCGGAACGCCTCGCCGCAAAGGAGTAGGCTCGACCCCGGGCACGGGACCGTCGTGCCGCACAGCGGGTCGACCCGCCACCTCGAGCGTCGACCCCCGCATGACAATCCTTCGTGGATGTAAGGAGCCTCTGCCGGTGTCGGACCAGAACTTTGACCTCGTCATCCTGGGTGCCGGAAGCGGCGGCTACGCCGCCGCCCTGCGCGCCAGCCAACTCGGGATGAGCGTTGGCCTCATCGAAAAGTCGAAGGTGGGTGGCACGTGTTTGCACGTTGGCTGCATCCCCACCAAGGCACTGCTGCACGCCGCTGAGGTTGCTGACGCCGCGCGCGACGCCGCCAAGTTTGGCGTCAAGGCGACGCTCGAGGGCATCGACGTTCCCGCGGTCATCCAGTACCGCGAAGGCATCATCGCGAGCAAGTACAAGGGCCTGCAGGGTCTCATCAAGGCCCGCGGCATCACGATGATCGAGGGCGAAGGCCGCTTGACCTCGCCGACCACTGTTCAGGTTGGCGGCAGCACGATCACGGGCAAGAACGTCATTCTCGCGACGGGCTCGTACTCACGCACTCTCCCTGGCCTCGAAATTGGTGGCCGGGTCATCACGTCTGAGCAGGCCCTGCAGCTCGACTACGTGCCCAAGAAGGTTGCCGTGCTCGGCGGCGGCGTCATCGGCGTCGAGTTCTCGAGCGTGTGGCGTTCGTGGGGTTCTGAGGTGCACATCATCGAGGCGCTGCCCCACCTCGTGCCGATGGAAGAAGAGTCGATCTCGAAGC
>JBDKJR010000082.1:0-6401 GCA_039796515.1 Actinomycetota bacterium | reverse complement strand
AGGTCCCTGAGACCCTCGCCCCCCGCCGCAAGACCCGCCAGATCAAGGTGGGCAAGGTCATGGTGGGCAGTGACCACCAGGTCAGCGTGCAGTCGATGACGACCACGCCGACGACCGACATCAACGCGACCCTGCAGCAAATCGCCGAGCTCACGGCCACAGGCTGTGACATCGTGCGCGTTGCCGTGCCGAGTCAAGATGACGCGGATGTTCTGCACATCATCGCGAAGAAGAGCCAGATTCCGGTCATCGCCGACATTCACTTCCAGCCGAAGTATGTCTTTCAGGCGATCGACGCGGGCTGTGCCGCCGTGCGCGTCAACCCGGGCAACATCCGCAAGTTCGACGACCAGGTGGCCGAGATCGCGAAGCGGGCGAAAGACGCGGGTGTGAGCATCCGCATCGGCGTGAACGCCGGTTCGCTCGACCCGCGCCTGTTGCAGAAGTACGGCAAGCCCACCCCCGAGGCTCTCGTCGAGAGCGCGGTGTGGGAGGCGAGCCTCTTCGAAGAGCACGACTTCCACGACTTCAAGATCTCGGTCAAGCACAACGACCCGATCGTCATGGTCAAGGCTTACCGTCAGCTCGCCGAGCGCGGTGACTGGCCGCTGCACCTCGGTGTCACCGAGGCGGGCCCGGCGTTCCAGGGCACGATCAAGAGCGCGACGGCCTTTGGCATTCTGCTGAGCGCGGGTATCGGTGACACGATTCGCGTCTCGCTGTCGGCCCCGCCGGCCGAAGAGGTCAAGGTGGGCCTGAAGATTCTCGAGAGCCTCAACCTGCGCGAGCGCAAGCTCGAGATCGTCTCCTGCCCCTCGTGCGGCCGCGCTCAGGTCGACGTGTACACGCTCGCCGAAGACGTCACCAAGGGCCTCGAGGGCATGACGGTTCCGCTTCGTGTCGCTGTCATGGGCTGCGTCGTCAACGGCCCCGGTGAGGCCCGCGAGGCCGACCTGGGTGTTGCCTCGGGCAACGGCAAGGGCCAAATCTTCGTCAAGGGCGAGGTCATCAAGACTGTTCCCGAGAACGAGATCGTCGCGACGCTCATTGAAGAGGCCAACCGCCTCGCTGCGTCGATGCCGGATGCTCCCATCGGGTCGCCCGAGGTCGTCACGGCCTAGAACCATCGTTTGGCCCCCCATCGGGGGACTGACCACCCCCACGCGGGCCTGAGTACGCTGAGGCCATCGGCTGGGGGAGCCGACTGGTGCGCACGCGGGGGCGGTGCAAGGCCCGCGGGTGGCTCAGGGAGCCTTCTCTGCTGTGCAGGTTTCCCGCCCCGCGATTGGTCGCGAGACGGGAAGGGCCTGCGAGCGATCCAAGCCCCCCTTGCCATCGCTCGCAGGCCTGTTTCATTCTGCCCCCCAAACGGGGGTGAGTCGTTGCGCCACGCAGGGCGCGGGTCAGAGCCAAGTAGTCTGGGCCAGTGACCACGCGCCTCTCCCAGCTCTTCCTCCGCACCCTTCGAGACGACCCCGCTGACGCAGAGGTAGCGAGCCACCGCTTGCTCGTGCGCGCCGGCTACATTCGCCGTCAAGCTCCGGGTGTTTTCGCATGGTTGCCGCTGGGGCTCAAGGTGCGCCGCCGCATCGAGGCCGTCATCCGTGAAGAGATGGCGAACGCGGGCGCGCAAGAGGTGCATTTTCCTGCTCTGCTGCCGCGTGAGCCCTATGAGGCCACCGGCCGGTGGGAAGAGTACGGCGACGGCATCTTTCGCCTGAAAGACCGTCGTGGCGCCGATTACCTTCTCGCGCCCACGCACGAAGAGGTCTTCACGTTGCTCGTGAAAGACCTCTACAGCAGCTACAAAGACCTTCCGCTCGCGATCTACCAGATTCAAGACAAGTACCGCGATGAGGCTCGCCCCCGGGCCGGCCTGCTGCGCGGCCGCGAGTTCTCGATGAAAGACGCCTACTCGTTCGACATCGACGATGCGGGTCTGGATGCCGCGTACCAAGCGCAGCGCGATGCCTACGAGCGCATCTTCTCGCGACTGGGGCTCGAATACGTCATCGTTCAGGCCGACGCGGGCGCCATGGGTGGCTCGCGCAGCGAAGAGTTCTTGCACCCCATCCCGATTGGCGAAGACACCTTCGTGCGGTCGGCCGGGGGATACGCGGCGAACGTTGAGGCTTACCGCGTGCCTGCGGCGGAGCCGGTGGATGCTTCGAGCGAGCCCGCGGCGGTCATCCACGATTCTCCCGAGACCCCCACGATCGCCACGCTCGTTGCGTTGTCGAACGAGAAGTACCCGCGCGCCGATCGCCCGTGGGCAGCGGGCGACACCCTCAAGAACGTCGTGTTGCGACTCACCCACCTCGACGGCTCGAAAGAGCTCGTCATCGTGGGTGTGCCGGGCGACCGCGAGGTTGACCTCAAGCGCGCCGAGGTCGCGTTTGCTCCCGCCGCGGTTGAGGCAGCGACCGACGACGACTTTGCCGCGGCCAAGGGGCTCGTCAAGGGGTACATCGGGCCCTGGAGCCCGAGGGGCCCGGTGTTGGGCGAAAAGTCGAGCACGGGCATCCGGTATTTGCTCGACCCGCGCGTGGGCGACGGCACCTCGTGGATCACGGGAGCGAACGAGCCCGAGAAGCACGTCTACCACCTCGTCGCGGGTCGTGACTTTGTCGGTGACGGTCGCGCTGACATTGCTGAGGTGCGGCCGGGTGACCCTGCTCCTGATGGCAGCGGCCCGGTCGAGCTCGCGCGAGGCATGGAGATTGGGCACGTGTTCCAGTTGGGGCGCAAGTATGCCGAGGCGCTGGGGCTGCAGGTGCTCGATGAGAACGGCAAGCTCGTCACCGTCACGATGGGCTCGTACGGCATCGGCGTTACCCGCATCTTGGCGGTCATTGCCGAGAACGCCCACGACGACAAGGGCCTGGTGTGGCCCCGCGAGGTCGCACCCTTTGACGTGCACGTCGTGGCTGCGGGCCGCGATGAACTTGCCTACACGGTGGCGGAATCCCTCGTCAGCGAACTCGACGCCGCGGGCTTCGACACGCTCTACGACGACCGGCCGAAGGTTTCGCCCGGCGTGAAGTTTGGTGACGCCGAACTCATTGGCGTGCCGCTGGTCGTGGTTGTCGGGCGCGGTGCGGCTGATGGTGTCGTTGAGTTCTGGGATCGCGCCTCGGGCGAGCGCAGCGAAATCTCGCTGTCTGACGTTGCTGACCGATTGCGAGGTCGCGCGTGACCTCGGCGCTCTTGGCTGCGACCGGCGCGGACGCCGGGGTTGTCACGACGCTCGCCATCATCGCTGCGGTGCTGGGCGGCCTTGGCATCGCGCTCATTGTCGTGCGCGTGGTGCTGCGGCGCCGTGAGCGTGCGGCGGGGCAATCGGGTCCGGGTTCAGACGAGCATCCGGTACCGTAGAGGTTCGCGCCGACGGCCTTGAGAGGCCGCGCGGTCTCAACCGAATAGCGGAGGTACCCCGGTGGACATCGACCTGAGCATCTTGAGGATGATGGAGCGCGAGCGGGAGATTCCGTTCGACGAACTCGTGCAGATCATTGAGCAGGCCATTCTGACGGCCTACCTGAAGCACACCGACCGCGATGAACCGCGCGACGCTGATCAGCCCGCCCCGCGCGTCGAGCTCGATCGCAAGACCGGCCACGTGACGGTCTACGTTCCCGAGTTCGATGACGAGGGGATGCTCATTGGCGAAGCCCCTGATAGCCCCGACGACTTCGGCCGAATCGCCGCCTTCGCGGCGAAGCAGGTCATCAACCAGCGCTTGCGCGACATCGGCGATGATCGCGTGCTGGGGGAGTTCAAGGGACGCGAAGGCGACATCGTTGCGGGCGTGATCCAACAGGGCCCCAACCCGCGCATGATCCACATTGACTTGGGCGCGGTCGAGGCGATCCTGCCGCCGGAAGAACAAGTGGCGGGCGAGGAGTACACGCACGGTAGCCGCATCCGAGTGTATGTCACGAGCGTGTCGAAGGGACTCAAGGGCCCGCAGATCACGCTGAGTCGAACCCACCCCTCGCTCGTGCGCAAGCTCTTCGCTCTCGAGGTGCCCGAGATTGCCAACGGAATCGTCGAGATCACCGCGCTTGCGCGCGAAGCGGGTCACCGCACGAAGATCGCCGTGCGATCGCTCGAGCCCGGCGTCAACGCGAAGGGCGCGTGCATCGGCGAGCTCGGCCAGCGCGTGCGCGCCGTTACCGCCGAGCTCGGGGCCGAAAAGATTGACATCGTCGACCACAGCGACGACTTGGCGACCTTCGTCGCGAACGCGCTCTCGCCCGCCAAGGTCTCGAGCTCATTCGTGATTGACCCGGCAACCAAGGCTGTTCGCGCGCTCGTTCCCGACTACCAGCTCTCGCTCGCGATCGGCAAAGAGGGCCAAAACGCCCGACTCGCCGCGAAGCTGACGGGCGCGAAGATCGATATCCAGCCCGACTCTGTCATGGATGAGTAGCCAGTTGGATATCAATCTTCGCGCCGAGCGGAGAACGCATCGCGTTCGAAGTGAGGGAAGCGGGATATCGATCGTCGCGCCGAAGCTCGAAACGCAGAGCGTTTCGAGCGAGGGTCCGCGTGCGGAATACAAGAGGGGTAACATGGAACCCGTCAGAACCTGCCTCGGCTGTCGCCAGCGCGCGCCTCGATCGTCTCTCATGAGGGTCGTTGCGCTCGACGGATCAGTCGTGGTGGATGCCCTAGCCCGGTTTCCGGGACGGGGTGCGTGGGTGCACGCCACTCGCGAATGCGTCGAAACCGCCACTGTGCGTCGAGCCTGGGCTCGAGCGCTGCGGGTGGCGGGTCCGCTCGACGCGGATTCGGTTCAGACGACCATTTCATCATCCGAAGAAAAGGCTGATCGGCACATGGACAACTAATGAGCGGCTCGAAATGAGTTCCGTCCAGCACTAATGGTCTGCCCCTGCCTGGGTGCGGACCCAGACAGGAGAATTGTGGCTGCGAAACCACGCGTGCACGAGATCGCGAGCGAACTCGGCATTGAAAGCAAGGTCGCCCTCGAGAAGCTCAAAGAGCTCGGCGAATTCGTCAAGGGGCCCTCCTCGACGATCGAACCTCCGGTTGCGCGCAAGCTGCGTGCGGCTCTGGAGGCCGAAGGCATTACGGCGCCCAAGGCGGCGCCGGCCGCTCCGGCGGCCAAGGCTCCGGCGAAGCCGGCACCTGCGCCCGCTCCGGCGCCCGCACCCGCGGCGCCCGAAGCAGAGGCCCCCGCGCCTCAACCCGAGGCCCCGGCGGCGCCCGCCGCAGCCGATGGCGATGGTGACGCGAGCGCACGCGCCGCGACGGCATCCGGCCAGCCTCGCCCCGGCAACAACCCCTTCGCCTCCCAGCAGGGCATGGCGCGCCCGGGCACTCCTCGCCCCGGCAACAACCCCTTCTCGTCAACCCAGGGCATGCCTCGCCCGGGTGGCGGTGCGATTCCGCGCCCGAGTGCTCCGCGTCCCGGTGCTCCGCGCCCGGGCGCTCCTCGCCCGGACGGCGCTGGTCGTCCCGGCGGACCCCGTGCTCCGTTCCAGCAGCGCACGGGTGGCCCCGGTCGCCCGGCCGGTGCTGGTGGCGGCTTCCGCCCCGGCGGTGCGGGTGGCCCCGGTGGCGCTCCCGGCGGTGGCTTTAGCGGCCCGCGCCCGGGTGGCGGCGGTGGCCGCGGTCGTGGCCCCGGCGGCGGCACGGCGGGTGCCTTTGGTCGCGGCGGCGGCAAGTCGAAGGCTCGCAAGTCGAAGCGGACGAAGCGGCAAGAGTTTGAAATGCGGGAGGCTCCGTCGGTTGGCGGTGTCAGTGTTCCCCGCGGCGACGGCAAGACGGTCATCCGTCTTCGCCAGGGCGCATCGATCACCGACTTCGCGGACAAGCTCGAAGCGGTCAGTGGCATCAGCTGCCCTCCTGGCAACCTCGTGACCGTGCTCTTCCACCTCGGTGAAATGGCGACGGCGACCGAGTCGCTCGACGGTGCGACGTTCGTCGTGCTGGGCGAAGAGCTCGGCTGGCGCATCGAGATTGTCTCGCCCGAAGACGAAGACAAAGAACTTCTCGAGAGCTTCGACATCGACCTTGACGAAGAAGAAGATGACGATGACCTCGTCATCCGTCCTCCCGTGGTCACCGTCATGGGCCACGTCGACCACGGTAAGACCCGACTGCTCGACGCGATTCGCAAGGCGAACGTGGGCGCGGGCGAAGCCGGCGGCATCACGCAGCACATCGGTGCCTACCAGGTCTGGACTGAGCACGAAGGCATCGAGCGCGCCATCACTTTCATTGACACCCCGGGTCACGAGGCGTTCACCGCCATGCGTGCTCGTGGTGCACAGGTGACCGACGTCGCGATCCTCGTGGTCGCCGCTGACGACGGCATCATGCCCCAGACGGTTGAGGCGCTCAACCACGCCCAGGCCGCCGGGGTGCCGATC
>JBDKJR010000081.1:0-2884 GCA_039796515.1 Actinomycetota bacterium | reverse complement strand
CGATCGCTGCCCGGCGCGCTGTGGCGCCTCTCGCTCTTGCGCGCCCTGATTCGCACCGACCCGGCCGGCGTCGCTTTGCTGTTTCAGCGCGGCAGCGAGGTCTTGTCGACAGCCGATGTCGTCGTGGCGGGCGCCGAGAGCCCGACCGGTCCCGACGAGATTCGGGCGCTCGCCGACGCGGTGTTGCGCGGTGCCTACGTGGGTGACGTCGCCGTCGCGCTTGATCGCGCGGCCGCGTTCTGCCGAACCGCCGCCGCGGGTGCCGCCGATCTTGCCGACGACGCGGATGCCGCGGCCGACGACGCCCGTGCTGCCGAGCTCACGGCTCGCGCCGCCCGCCTCGCCTCGAGCGGCCGCGACTTCTCGGCGTGCGCGGCGCTCGAGCGCGCGGGATCGCTCGACTGAGGTCGAGCATCCGTCGCCGCAGCCCGGCCGCCGCCACAGCGCGGGAATGCCGCAAAGGCGTCGCCGGTTACACTTCTCAAGCCGGGCCGCAGTAACCCCGGGCTCCATTTTTCGCCGCTACGAGCGGCCACTCGCCGAGAGGCGTTCTGCGGCCCGGCTTTTTTGCGCCCGTCCCTGTTGCATTATTACTACGTAGTAGTTATGCTACGAGAATGGGACGCAAGCCGAAGTCAGAAGACCCGGTCTATAGCCGCATCGAAGAACATCGAACGCGAGCGGGGCTGAGTCGCCAACAACTCGCCGACGCCGTCGGCGTGCACTACCAAACCGTCGGGTATCTCGAGCGGGGCGAGTATGCCCCCTCGCTCGCTCTCGCCTTGCGCATTGCGCAGCTCGTGGGCGTGCCCGTCGAGCAACTCTTTTCGTTGACTCCCTTTGCCGAGTCACCGATCGACTCTGAAGTGGAGGAATCAGCATGACCCCGAAGAAGCTCTCTTCCCGCGAACGCAACGAGCGGGCCGTCGCCGACATGGCCGACACCGTCATGCGCGACACGACATGGGATTGGATGCGCACGCGTCGCGCACGGCTGACGATCGTGGGCGTCATGGTCGCCCTGCTCGTCGCTGTTCCCGTGGCATGGCTCACGCTGCCGGCTCTCGCGGCACTGGGCGTTATTGCGATCGCCGCGGTGGTGTGGTGGGCGCTGCGCATGTCGGTGCGGGTCGTCGCCGACCTGCCCGAGGACTACCTCGACGAGCGTCAGGCTCGGGTTCGCGACCGTGCCTATGTTGATGCGTATCGCTGGTTTGCCGGCATCACGCTTCTTGCGGCTACGGTCGCGCTCGTCTGGTTCGTCGCCACGAGCGAGAACGACGTCATCACGGTCGACATCACGTGGGCGGGCGCAATGGCGGTCTTCTGGGCGTTCGAGGGGCTCGCACTGACGTTGCCCTCGATCGTTGTCGCGCTGCGCGAGCCCGATCGCACCTGAGCGAACACACACGAGGGGCCCGGTGTGCTGAGCGCACCGGGCCCCTCGTGTCAGCGCACCGCGCGTTCAGGCGGGGGCGATCTCCGCGATGAGCGCCTGAATGCGCCCCTTGATGTCGTCACGAATCACACGCACCGACTCGATGCCCTGGCCTGCCGGGTCGTCGAGCGCCCAGTCTTCGTAGCGCTTGCCCGGGAAGATGGGGCACGCGTCGCCGCAGCCCATCGTGATCACCACATCGGAGTCAACGACCGACTGCACGGTGAGAATCTTGGGCACGTTGTGGGCAATGTCGATGCCCTCTTCGGCCATGGCTTCGACGGCAATGGGGTTGATCTGGTCTTTGGGCTCGGAACCGGCCGAGAGCACCGTGACGCGGTCGCCCGCGAAGTGCTGCAGGTACCCGGCGGCCATCTGCGACCGGCCGGCGTTGTGCACGCACACGAACAGCACGGTGGGGCGGTCAGTGGTGGGGGCGTTCTTCGTCATGCCCAAAGTATAGACACATATCTATATATCTGGGCAAGCGGATGCTCGCTCGCTCCGAGCCCGCGGTCAGCCCCGCGCCGCCAATGCCGTGAGCAACCCGCGCACGCGCCCGTCGATGTCGTCACGAATCTCGCGCACACGCTCGAGGGGTTGCCCGGCCGGGTCGGCGACCGACCAGTCGAGGTAGCGCCGGCCGGGGTACACGGGACACGCGTCGCCGCAGCCCATCGTGATGACGACGTCGGCCGCCCGCACAAAATCGTCGGTGAGGGGTTTCGGAAACTCGGCTCCGAGTGGCACCCCGATCTCGTCGAGGGCCGTGACGACGGCGGGGCGAATCGCGTCGATGGGCGCCGAGCCCGCCGTGCGCACGCGCACGCGCTCGCCGCCGAGGTGGCGCATGATCGCCGCCGCCAGCTGTGAACGACCGGCGTTCTGCACGCACACGAAGAGCACGTCGATAGGGGCATCGACAGCGCGGCAGCGATCAGCGTCACGAGCCGTCGACTCTTGCGCGCTCAAGCGGTCGGCCGCGAACTGTGCGGTGGCCGAGGGCATGGCCCGCCCGCCGTCGCGCGCCCGCAAGAGCTCGTGGCTCTCGCGCACGACCGCGTGCACCGTCTCGCGCGAGAAGGTGCCCGAGAAACGCGCGCTCAGATCGTCGATGATGCGGCCCATGAGGTCTTCGCTCATGGCGCCCGCATCGCCCGAGGGCGACCAGTCTTCGAGTCGAGCCGCGACGGTTTCGGCGAGCGAGTACCAGACCTCACGCCCGCGCGGTGCTCGGTCGACGATGCCCGCCTCATGCATCACGCGCAAGTGATGCGACACCGTCGGCTGGCGTAAGTCGAGAGCTTCGGTCAGTCGACCGACCGTGAGCGCGTGGTCGGGAGCGTCGAGCAGCAAGCGAGCGATGGCGCCGCGCGTCGGGTCTCCGAGCGCGGCGAGTTCAGAACTTAGCGAGTCATGCGCTCTCATAGACCCGAGTCTATGCGA
>JBDKJR010000080.1:0-5788 GCA_039796515.1 Actinomycetota bacterium | reverse complement strand
CGAGCCGTCGCTCAGCTCATCGCCGATGAGCTCGTCGAGCCAGGGCCCGCGCTGCGCGGCACGATCGTGCTCACGCTGCGCGGGCGCCTGCTCGCCGATGGCGTCGTGCGACGCCTTCTGCCCGACTGATCGGGACTAGCGGACGAACGTGATCGTCAGCGGGTAGGTGTAGGCCTCGCCGCGGTTCGCGGCAAGCGCCGCGATGATCGAGAAGATGATGACGACGACGCTCACCGCGATGATCAAGAAAATGCCAATGAAGATGATCGAGAGAATGGCGCCGGCGAACGACGCGATGAGCATCGTCAGCTGAAAGTTCAGGGCCGTCGCGGTGTGGCCGCGCACGAAGGGCCCACGGTTGCCGAGGATGAGGAACCCGAGCAGGGCGGGCAAGAAGCCGAAGAAGATACCGCCGACGTGCACGAGGGTCGCCCACAGTTTTTCGTCAGACGGGCTCATGGGCTGCGGAGCGGCGGAGTACGGGTTAACAGGCTGATCGGTCATGCGGCCATTAAACACCTGCGGGGCCCGGCCGTCATGGCCGAGCCCCGCGAGAGTGTTCGATCGACTACTTGATGAGACGGATCGAGACGGGGTAGCGGTAGCCGTTGCCGTCCTTCGACTTCACGAAGCCGAGGATCGAGAAGATCACCGCGGCAACCCAGACCAGCGGAACGAGCAGGCCGATGACCGAGCCGAGACCGAAGGTCACGGCGGCCAGGATGAACGACAGCAGGTTGAGCGCGACGTACGCGATCGTCACGGCGATCTGGAAGTTCAGCGCCTCCTTGGCTTCCTGGTTCGTGAACGAGCCACGGTCCTTGAAGACAAGCCAGATGATGAGCGAGGGGAGGAAGCCGAGAACGCCACCGAGGTGAGCGAACGACGCCCACTGGCGGTCCTCCGCCTCCGTGAGCGGAGCAGCCGACGCTGCGGGGGGAGGAGTCTGGTCAGTCATGAATGCTGCCTTTCGATCATTCTGAAGCGGTTGGGTACTGCAGGGTGGAGCACGGAGCAAACCTAGCGCCCGGGCATCCTGCAAGCAATGATGATTGCCCCGTGTTGCAGGTAGAATTGGCAGTCTGATCGAGCGAGTGCCAGCAGTGGCTCCCGCTCCGGCGACCGGTGGGGAGGAGCGTCATGGTCTCGGAACGCGCCTTGCACGTCTTGCGCGCGATCGTGCACGACTATGTCGCCTCGCGAGAACCCGTGGGATCGAAGGCCATCGTCGACCGGCACCAATTTGGTGTCTCGGCCGCCACGATTCGCAACGACATGGCTCTGCTCGAAGAAGAAGAGCTCATTGCGGCTCCGCACACGTCATCGGGTCGCGTGCCCACCGACAAGGGCTATCGCGTGTTCGTTGACCAGTTCGCCGACCTGCGCCCGCTCAGTGCGGCGCAGCGGCAAGCGATCTCGGCTTTTCTCGACCAGTCGGTCGACCTCGACGATGTCTTCGCGCGCACCGTGCGCCTGCTGTCGCACCTCACGAACCAGGTCGCGCTCGTGCAATACCCCACGCTCGGCAACGCTCGCGTACGTCACATCGAACTCGTACCGATGAGCGCCACGCGCCTCATGACGGTGTTCATCACCGACGGCGGCCGGGTCGACCAGCGCATCATCGAACTTCCGCTCGAGGCCGATGAGGCGTTCGTTGGCGAGCTGCGCGCCAAGCTCAACGCGGCGCTCGCGGGCCAAGTGCTCAGCGAGGTGCCCCAGGTGGCCGCTTCGCTCGCTGACCGCTTTGCACCCGATCGTCGCGAAGCCGTCGGCGTCGTCGCCGAAGCTCTCTTGGGTCACGTGGATGCGCACCGCACCGACCGCCTCGTTATGGCCGGCGCGGCCAACCTCGTGCGCACCGAGGGTGACTTTGCCGGCAGCGTCTACCCGGTGCTCGAAGCGCTTGAAGAGCAAGTGACCCTGCTCAAGCTCTTCAGTGAGATGCAGGTTGACGAGCACGGCGTCACGACGCGCATCGGCCGAGAAAACGACGAGGCGCTCAAAGAGACGGCCGTCGTGACGAGCGCTTACCGTGTGGGTACCGACAGTTCGGCGAAGCTCGGAGTGTTGGGGCCCACCCGCATGGATTATTCGAACAACATGGCAGCAGTGCGCGCGGTAGCTCGCTACGTTTCGCGACTGCTCGGTGAGGAATAAGTGTCAGACCACTACGAGGTGCTCGGAATCGACCGGCAGGCGAGCGCCGACGACATCAAGAAGGCGTATCGCCGCCTGGCGCGTGAGCTGCACCCCGACGTGAATCCGAGTGCGGATGCCGCCGAGCGGTTCAAGCAAGTCACCCACGCCTACGACGTGCTGAGCGACCCGCAGCAGCGGCAGCAGTATGACCTCGGCGGGTCGGGCGGCTTCGGAGGAGCATCCGGATTCGGCGGATTCGGCGACATCTTCGAGACCTTCTTCGGCGGCGGCCAGCAGCAGCGCGGCCCGCGCAGCCGTCGCGAACGCGGCCAAGACGCCCTGCTGCGTATCGAGGTCGAGCTCGACGAAATCGTCTTCGGCACGACGCGCAAACTCGAAGTCGACACCGCGATTCTCTGCTCGACGTGCGAGGGCTCGTGCTGCTCGCCCGGCACGAGCCCCCAGTCGTGCGACATCTGCCGCGGCTCGGGCCAGATTCAGCGCACCGTGCGCAGCCTGCTCGGCAACGTCATGACCTCGAGCCCGTGCGGCACGTGTCGCGGCTACGGCACGGTGATTCCGAGCCCCTGCCCGACGTGTGCGGGCCAGGGCCGCGTGCGCGCTCGCCGCGCGATTCCCGTCGACATTCCCGCGGGCGTCGACACGGGAGTGCGCATTCAATTGCCGAGCCAGGGCGAAGTCGGCCCCGCCGGCGGACCCAACGGCGACCTCTATCTCGAGATCAAGGTCAAGACCCACGAGACCTTCAGTCGCAACGGTGATGACCTGCTCGCGACGATCGAAGTGCAAATGACCGACGCGATTCTCGGCACGACCGTGACGCTTCCGGGGCTCGATGGCGATGTCGACGTCGAGATCAAGCCCGGCACGCAAAGCGCCGAAATCATCACCGTGAAAGAACGGGGCATTACGCGCTTGCGCGGGTCGGGCCGCGGCGACCTCAAGGTTGGCGTGCAAGTCGTCACCCCCGTGCGACTCAACACGAAAGAGACCGAGCTCATTCGGCAGTTCGCCGCGAGCCGTCGCCCCGTGCCGCCCCAGTTCTCCACCTTCCAGCAGGGCATCTTCGCGAAACTGCGCGACCGTTTCTTGAACCTGTAGCTGTGGCGCACTTCTACCTCGACGACTCGCTGGCCGAGCAAGTGGCCACGGCCGAGGGCTCACCGACGGCGTCCATCGTGCACCTTCGCGGCCCAGACGCGCGGCACGCGGCGGCGGTGGCGCGCGTGCGCGTGGGCGAACAACTGCGGTTGGGTGACGGCGCGGGCCTGGTCGTGCACGGTGAGGTCACGGCTGTCGAGCCGGGCGACGTCTCGCTCGCGGTCGAGCGCGTCGAGCGGTATGAGCGGCCGCGGCCGGGCATCCACCTTGTGCAGGCTCTCGCGAAGGGCGATCGTGACGAGCTCGCGGTGCAGGCCGCGACCGAGCTCGATGTGGATGGCGTGATTCCCTGGCAGGCCGCCCGCAGTGTCTCACGCTGGGACACTGCCAAAGCCGTCAAGAACCGCGAGCGTTGGCAAACGATCGCGCGCGAGGCGACCAAGCAATCGATGCGAGCGTGGATGCCCGTCATCGAGCCCCTCGCGACGACCGCCCAACTCGCCGCCCGCGACGCGGAGTCGACCGTGCTCGTGCTCGACCCCACGGCCGAGCACGCGCTCTCGGCCCTGACGTCGCACGACCTCGGTCACGGCGACGTGCTGATCGTCGTCGGCCCCGAGGGTGGAGTTGCCCCCGAAGAACGCGCTGCCCTCGTGGCAGCCGGCGCCCGGTGCGTGCGCTTGGGGTCGAGCGTGTTGCGCACCTCGACGGCCGGGCCCGCGGCGATTGCGGTGCTCTCGGCAACCCTCGGGCGCTGGTAAGCCTCGCGCTCTAGACTTGCGGCATGAGCAGTGCCGAGCCGTCGATCTTCTCCCGCATCATTGCGCGCGAGATTCCCGCTGACATCGTGCTCGAAACCGACACGGTCATTGCCTTCCGCGACATTGCACCGCAAGCGCCCGTGCACCTGCTCGTGGTGCCCAAGACCTCGCTCTACCGCGACGTCGCTGAGCTCGCCGCGGGTGACCCCGCCCTGCTCGCCGAGGTTGTCGCGACGGCCCACCAGCTTGCGAACGAGCACGCTGACGGGCACTTCCGGCTCATCTTCAACACCGGCGCGAACGCCGGCCAGACCGTCTTCCATGTGCACGCCCACGTGCTCGCCGGAGGACTAACCGAGGGATCCCTTGCCCACTGACGATTCCGCGCGCGAGGCGCGCGCCCGCGAGCAGTTCGATGTCGATGGCGTTGCCATGGTGCGACTGCTCGGCCCGCACGACCGACTGTTGACGACGGTCGAAAAGCAGTTTCCGCTCGTCGAGGTTCTCGTGCGCGGCAACCAGATCACGCTCGAGGGTGACCCCACGCAGGTCGCCGCTGCCCGACGGCTCGTGGACGAATTGCTCGTCATGGTGAAGGGTGGCCATGACCTCGGTGAGACCGAGGTCACGAGCTCAGCGCGCATTCTCGAGCAGGGTGCCGGCAACCCCGCGGAGGTGCTGAGTCAGGCGATTCTGACGAGCCGCGGCAAGAGCATCCGCCCCAAGACGCTCGGTCAAAAGGACTACGTCGACGCGATCGATGACCACACGATCGTGTTCGGCATTGGCCCCGCCGGAACGGGCAAGACCTACCTGGCGATGGCCAAGGCCGTGCAAGCGCTCACGCGCAAAGAGGTCGACCGCATCATCTTGACGCGCCCGGCTGTCGAAGCCGGCGAGCGACTGGGTTTCTTGCCCGGCACGCTGACCGACAAGATCGACCCCTACTTGCGCCCGCTCTACGACGCGCTCAACGAAATGATGGACCCCGAGCTCGTGCCCAAGCTGCTCGCGAGCGGCGTGGTCGAGGTCGCCCCGCTCGCCTACATGCGTGGCCGCACGCTCAACAACGCGTTCATCGTGCTCGACGAGGCGCAAAACACGAGCCCCGAGCAAATGAAGATGTTTTTGACGCGCTTGGGCTTCGGCTCGAAGATCGTCGTCACGGGTGACATCACGCAAATTGACTTGCCCACAGGGGCGAGCGGATTGCAACTCGTCACGCGCGTGCTCGATGGCATTGACGACATCCACTTCGCGCGACTCACCTCGGACGACGTGGTGCGCCACTCGCTCGTCGGCCGCATCGTTGACGCCTATACGAAGTACGACGCCGAGAAACAAGCCCAGCAGTACGCGCGCGAGAACGGGCTGCCTGATCCGGTGGCGGGCGCCAACCGCGAGGAGCGTCGCCGCGGAGTGCAGGGCACGCCGCGTGACCGGGCGACCCGTCGCCCGCGACCCGGAGCGGGAGGGCGCTAATCATGGCTGTCGAGATCAACAACGAGTCGGGCATCCCCGTCGACGAAGCGGGATTGCAGCGCCTCGCCCTGCACGCTTTCGAGCACCTCAATGTGCACCGCGACGCCGAGCTTGCGATCGTGCTCGTCGACGAGGCGGCGATCGAGCAACTGCACGTGCAGTGGATGGACGAGCCCGGCCCCACCGACGTGCTGAGCTTCCCGATGGACGAGCTGCGTCCCGGCACCGAAGACCAGCCCACCCCCGCCGGCCTCCTCGGCGACATCGTGCTGTGCCCGCAG
>JBDKJR010000079.1:0-6045 GCA_039796515.1 Actinomycetota bacterium | reverse complement strand
CTGCGCGAGGGCATCGCGGCGGGCAACACTCCTGCGCGCCGTCAAGTGACCGAGGTTCTCGACCAGGCTCGCCGTAACGCGGCCGCTGACGGGTTCTTCCCCGAGTTCGCCGCCGAGGCGGCGATCGAGGGAGGTGAGGTGCCGGATGCTCTGCGCGCCGACCTCGCGCACAACGCGGCCGCTGCCGCCGAGGCGTACGGCGCCTTCGCGAGCTTTCTCGAGACCGAACTGGCCCCGGCAGCGCGCGAGCACGACGCGGTCGGCCGTGACCTCTATGGAATGATGTCGCGACGCTTCCTCGGCGCGACCATCGACCTTGACGAAACCTACGAGTGGGGCATCGACGAGCTCGCTCGCATGGTCGAAGAGCAGACCCGTGTTGCTGGCGAAATTCTGCCGGGTGCGACTGTGGCGGAAGCCATCGCGCACCTCGAGAAGGATCCCTCCCGCAAGCTGCACGGCCGCGACGCCCTCAAGGCCTGGATGCAGAACCTCAGTGACACGGCGATCGCCGAACTCTCGCGCACACACTTCGAGATTCCCGAGCCGGTGAAAGACCTCGAGTGCATGATCGCCCCGACCCCGGGTGGAGCGATCTACTACACGGGTCCCACGGATGACTTCTCGCGTCCGGGCCGCATGTGGTGGAGCATCCCCGAGGGCGTCGATGAGTTCGACACCTGGCGCGAGACAACGACCGTGTATCACGAGGGTGTTCCCGGTCACCACTTGCAGATCGGTCAGGCCGTCTACAACCGCGCGCAACTGAACTCGTGGCGACGTCTGCTGGCGGGCACGAGCGGTCACGCCGAGGGCTGGGCGCTGTACGCCGAACGCCTCATGGAAGAACTCGGCTACCTCGACGACCCCGCCGACCGCCTCGGCATGCTCGATGGCCAGCGCATGCGTGCCGCTCGCGTGGTCCTTGACATCGGTGTTCACCTCGGCAAGGTGCACCCCGAGACGGGTTCGGTCTGGACGAGTGACGATGCCTTCGCCTTCATGCGCAAGAACGTCAACATGAACGACGGCTTCGTGACCTTCGAGGTCAATCGTTACCTCGGCTGGCCGGGCCAGGCCCCGTCATACAAAGTGGGTCAGCGCATCTGGGAGCAGATTCGCGATGCCTACAAGGCCAAAGAGGGCGCCTCGTTCTCGAACAAGGTGTTCCACAAGAACTCGCTCGACCTCGGTGGAGTGGGCCTCGACACGCTCAAGTCGGCGCTCCTCGGCTAACCGAGTGCAGTCGGCGTGGGAGGCGGCCCTGGGTGACGAGATCGCGGGGCTGCACCCCCGCATTCGCGCCTACGTGCGAGCGATCCCACCCGGCTCGGTCGGCCGTGGGCAGGGGGTCTTTACCGAAGCGGGATCTCGTTCGGCGGTGATGCGCCCGGTTCTCGCGGTGATGGCACGCTGGGGCATTGTTTTTCCGGAGCGCGGACGCCAGGTTGCCTTCTCGATCGAGAATCGCGCGGATGCTCACGGCGCCGTGCACGCGCGTCGCACCCTCCGCTTCGCCCGGCGCGAGCGCGTCATGGTCGACCGCGTGCGCGAACATCGCGGGCTCGTGGTCGACGCGCTCGGAACCGGCGGCCGGCTCGAAGCCGCCCTCCGCGTTTCCGCCCACGACGGGGCCCTGATGGCGCGGTCGGGAGCCGTGCGAGTGCGCATTGCCGGGGTGTGGTGGAGCATCCCGGCCGCCGTTCGCCCGCGGGTCGACCTCGTCGAGCGGTGGGACGACGAGGCGCAGCAACAGCACGTCAACGTGCGCGTCAGCATGCCGGTGCTCGGTGACATCTACGGCTATCACGGTTGGTTCGACTACGCGGTCGTCGCCGAGTCGACCGTGGAGCCCCCAGAGCGCGGCGATCGTTCAGCCGACTCCGAAAGGCTGGGGGAGTGGCAGTACCAACGGAACCGTCCCGGGGGCGCGTCGTCGTGGCCCCGGCATCGGGGTTTGTCGGCCAGGCACTCGTAGCCTCGTACCATGCTGCTGGCCGCCAGGTCGACCTAGTCGGCCGGCGCGAGTCGACCTCGTGGAACAACCCGGCGGCTCTTGCAGCCCTCGTCGAGGGAGCATCAGTCGTCGTGAACCTCGCGGGCCGCAGCGTGAACTGCCGCTACGGGCCCGACAACCGCGCCGAGATTCTTCGCTCGCGTGTTGAGACGACCGCGGCTCTTGGCGAGGCCATTGCGCGGGCTGAGCGCCCGCCGGCTCTGTGGGTGAAAGCATCCACCGCCACCATCTATCGCCACGCGATGGATCGCCCGCAGACGGAGTCGACGGGAGAGCTCGGGGCAGGGTTCTCGGTTTCGGTCGCGCGAGCGTGGGAAGAGGCGCTCGACGCGGCCAACACTCCCTCGACGCGACGCGTCGCCCTTCGCATGGCGATCGTTCTCGGCGACGGGAGCGCCCTCCGCCCACTCGCTGCCCTCACCCGATTGGGCCTCGGCGGGCCGCAGTGCGACGGCGAGTGGCCGGTGAGTCGTCGTCGGCGCGAGGCGGGCACGGCGCATGATCCGGGCAGCCGCGGCGGAGACCAGCGGTTCAGCTGGGTGCACCTCGATGACGTTGTCCACGTGCACCACTGGCTCGAGGCACACCCCGAGATCGACGGCCCCGTCAACGTGTCGAGCCCGTACTCCGAGACAAATCGCGAGCTCATGGCCCACTTGCGCCGAATCCTACGGGTTCCCATCGGCATTCCTCTGCAGAGGTGGATGCTCGAGCTGGGCACCGCGGTGATCCGATCCGAGACCGAACTCGTGCTCAAGAGCCGCTGGGTGCTGCCCGAGAAGCTGCAGAACGCGGGCTTTCGCTTCGAGCATGAGCGATTGGATGCCGCTCTCGCGAGCATCCTGAACCGCTAGTCTGACCGCGCAGCCGCGGGGGTTTGCCGCGTGCCGCACCCGCAGGATAAGCTGGAGAGTCGTCGATTTGACGGCAATCCTGTCCGCATGCCCGAGCGAAGGAGCATTTCGCTTCTCGTTCTGGCCTGATTCCTGTCCGCATCGGAGCACCCACTACATGACCCCCGCAACGACCCAGGCCCCCAAGCAGATCGCCATCAACGACATTGGCTCTGCTGAAGACTTCTTGGCCGCGGTCGAACTGACCCTCAAGTTTTTCAACGACGGTGACCTCATTGAAGGAACCGTTGTCAAGATCGATCGCGACGAGGTCCTCCTCGACGTCGGCTACAAGACCGAGGGTGTCATCCCCTCGCGCGAACTCTCGATCAAGCACGACGTCGACCCCTCTGAGGTCGTTTCTGTCGGCGACACTGTCGAAGCCCTCGTCCTCCAGAAGGAAGACAAAGAGGGTCGCCTGATCCTCTCCAAGAAGCGTGCTCAGTACGAGCGTGCGTGGGGCGATGTCGAGAAGATCAAAGACGCCGATGGCGTCGTCACCGGCACCGTCATCGAGGTCGTCAAGGGTGGCCTCATCGTTGACATCGGCCTCCGTGGCTTCCTCCCGGCGTCGCTCATTGAGCTGCGTCGCGTGCGCGACCTCACGCCCTACCTGGGCCAGGAGATCGAGGCCAAGATCCTCGAGCTCGACAAGAACCGCAACAACGTTGTGCTCTCGCGCCGCGCGCTGCTCGAGCAGACGCAGTCGGAGAGCCGCTCGACCTTCTTGAACAACCTCGCCAAGGGCCAGGTTCGCAAGGGTGTCGTGTCGTCGATCGTCAACTTCGGTGCGTTCGTCGACCTCGGCGGCGTCGACGGTCTCGTGCACGTTTCCGAGCTCAGCTGGAAGCACATCGAGCACGCGAGCGAGGTCGTCGAGGTGGGCCAGGAGGTCACCGTCGAGATCCTCGAGGTCG
The DNA here is from genome assembly GCA_039796515.1 of Actinomycetota bacterium. GTDB lineage: Bacteria > Actinomycetota > Actinomycetes > Actinomycetales > Microbacteriaceae > Microcella. The sequence continues at coordinate 2,218 of JBDKJR010000079.1, read as the reverse complement.
ACCTCGAGCGCGAGCGCGTGTCGCTGTCGCTCAAGGCGACGCAGGAAGACCCGTGGCAGGTCTTCGCCCGCACGCACGCGATCGGTCAGGTTGCTCCGGGCAAAGTCACGAAGCTCGTTCCCTTCGGTGCGTTCGTTCGCGTTGCTGACGGCATCGAGGGCCTCGTGCACATCTCCGAGCTCTCGGCCAAGCACGTCGAGCTCGCCGAGCAGGTTGTGTCGGTGGGCGACGAGGTCTTCGTCAAGGTCATCGACCTCGACCTCGAGCGTCGTCGCATCTCGCTGAGCCTCAAGCAGGCCAACGAGGGTGTCGACCCCGAGGGTGTCGAGTTCGACCCGGCCGTGTACGGCATGCCGACCGAGTACGACGAGGCCGGCAACTACAAGTACCCGGATGGCTTCGACCCCGAGTCGGGCGAGTGGAAAGACGGCTTCGACGAGCAGCGCGCCAAGTGGGAGCAGGACTACGCCGCTGCCCAGGCCCGTTGGGAGTTGCACAAGAAGCAGGTCGCGACCGCTCTCGTCGAGGAGGAGACCCTCGAGCTTCCCGCCGCGGGTGGCTCGAGCTTCTCGAGCGAGACGACCGCTGGCGGAACCCTCGCCGACGACGAGTCGCTCGCGGCTCTGCGCGAGAAGCTTTCGAGCAACAGCTAGTCACGCTGACGCCGCCGATGCCTTCGGGCAGCGTCGTCACGAACAAACGGGCCGCCCCAAGGGGCGGCCCGTTTGTTGTTGGCGTGCTTTGCTACGTGGGCTGCGCGGTGGCATGGGCGCAGGGCATGGGCCCATGGCATGAGCGCACTGCGCGGTGCCGCGAGCGCGCGGTGCGGTGGCGCGAGCGAACCGCAGGGCGGCGTGGGCGCGCGGCGAGGTGGCGGAGACGCGAGGTGCGGTGGCGGGGGCGCTGTGCTCCCCGGACCGCTGGCTCTAGGCCGGCGCGACTGTTTGTCGTTGCCGCCGGTATCGCCGGAACATCGTGACAAGCAACACGACAAGGCCAATGAGCGCGACGACCACGAGAATCGGAATCAGAATCGCGAAGAGGCTGAACAAGAGGGCACCGATGTCTTCGCTCGTCGACAACACGGGCGCCGCGGCACCGGCAGAGAGGGCGTTGGCCGCCGGCCGAACAAACATCTTCGCGCCGTGAACGACGAGCGCGATGATGACACCGGCGACAACCGGTACCCACGCACTCGACTCGAAAAACGCTGCCGGATCGGTTACTGCTGCGGTCGTCGTTGATGACCCGGTGCCAAACACGATGCCGCCCGCGGCGGGGCGCACGATCGACTGGATCACGTCGTTGATCGAATCGACGGCCGGAATCTTGTCGGCCACGAGTTCAATGACGAGCAACACACCGAGAATGAGCAGCACCCACTCGTTCTCGAGCCACGCCCACGCCGCGGGCAGCTCGACGAAGTCGAGAAAACGGCCCGCGAGTCCCAAGACCAGCATGGGCACGTAGGCGTTCAGACCGGCGGCCACCGCCAACCCGGTACCGGTGAGTAGTTCGAGCACGGGAGACCTCCATCGGGGCGCGTGCGAGTCATGCTACCCGTTCGCGGGCGAAGGAACGGGATAGGGTCGCGGAGTGGATGTGATCGGGCTCACGGGCGGAATCGCCGCTGGCAAGTCAGTGGTTGCAGCACGACTCGCCGAGCTCGGTGCCCACGTGATCGACGCCGATCTTCTCGCCCGCGAAGCGGTCGCTCCGGGCTCGCCCGGCCTCGCCGCGATTCACGAGCGATTCGGGGATGCTGTGCTCACCCCCAACGGAACCCTCGACCGCCCCGCCCTCGGCGCACTCGTGTTCGCTGACTCGGAGGCCCGGTCGGCGCTCAACGCGATCGTGCACCCCGAAGTGCACCGCTTGTATCGCGAGAGACTCGCGCAGATCGAGTCCGACGACCCGGGCGCGATCGTGGTGTACGACGTGCCCTTGCTGGTGGAAGCGCGAAGCGCGGACGAGTTCGCTGAGGTCGTCCTTGTCGACGCGCCGGCTGATGTGCGCGTCGAGCGGCTTGTTGCACTGCGCGGGCTTGATCGAGCATCCGCACAGCAGCGCGTTGACGCGCAGGCCAGCGATGCCGATCGTCGCGCGGTGGCCGACGTCATTATCGACTCGAGCGGCTCGCTCGATCACACACTGGCCCAAGTGGATGCTCTCTGGCAGCGGCTCGTGAGCGAGCGTTCTCGTCACACGGGAGTGTCAG
>JBDKJR010000078.1:0-6614 GCA_039796515.1 Actinomycetota bacterium | reverse complement strand
AACCTGAATCTCGTAGCCCGTCTCGAGCGTCGCCGGCTTCGTGCCACCCGTCGAACGGTCGCCTTGCAGCCCCGGCTCGGTGTACGTCACTTCGAGCACGACGGAGGCAGGCAGGTCGAGGTAGAGGGCGACACCCTCGTTCATGGCGATCGTGACGATCTGGTTCTCGAGCATGAAGTTCGCAGCGTCACCGACGACGGAGGCGGGAACCGTGACCTGCTCGTAGTCAGTGGTGTCCATGAAGACGTAGTCGGCACCGTCTTGGTAGAGGTACTGGTAGTCGCGGCGGTCAACCGTGGCGAAGTCGACCTTCGTGCCCGCGTTGAACGTCTTGTCAACGACCTTGCCGCTCATGACGTTGCGCATCTTGGTGCGCACAAACGCGCCGCCCTTGCCCGGCTTGACGTGCTGGAACTCGATGACGTTCCAGAGCTGCCCGTCGAGGTTGAGCACGCTGCCGTTCTTGATGTCGTTCGTGGTCGCCATGAGTCTGAAGATTCCGTTTCGGTGAGGAGCAGTGAAATCGAGCGCGCGAGCGCGCCGCCGCGAAAGTCTAGTCGACCGGCGCCACAGCGCCCTTACGACGAGCGAAGCAGGTGGTCGAGCGCCAGGCGATAGGAACCAAAACCGAAGCCCGCGATGACCCCCGTCGCGACCCCAGAAATGACGCTCGTGTGCCGAAACTCTTCGCGCGCGTGCGGGTTTGAGAGGTGCACTTCGATGACGGGGATGCCGGCCTCGGTCACGAGAGCAACCGCGTCGCGCAAGGCATAGCTGTAGTGGGTGAAGGCAGCGGGGTTCAGGATGACCGGGGTGCGAGCATCCACCGCATCATGAAGCCACCCGATCAACTCGGCCTCGTCGTTCGACTGGCGCAGGTCGACCTCGACTCCCGCGGTGGCAGCACTCAACTCAGCACGCAGTTCGTCGAGCGTCGCGGTTCCGTAGATCGTGGGCTCACGCGTGCCGAGGCGGTTGAGGTTCGGCCCGTTGAGAACGAGCACTCGAGTCACGGCGGTCATGGCGTCACCCTACCGGCGCGGCGCATTACTCCCCCACCTCTTGATAGGCCGCAAAGAGCACCGACTCGTCGGTGCCGTTGAGCACGCGCGGCCGTGCGACGTCATCGAGAACGATGAAGCGCAGCATGCCGGCCCGAGCTTTCTTGTCGCGCTGCATCGTCGCCAGCAAGGTCTTCCACCGGCCGAGAGGATACGAGGTCGGCAACGTGAGAGACGCGAGAATGCGCCGCGTGCGGTCGACCTGCTCGGCCGGGAGCGAACCCGCGAGGTGCGACAGCTCGGCCGCGTACACCATGCCAATCGCGATCGCTGCTCCGTGACGCCAGCGGTACCGCTCGGCATGCTCGATCGCGTGACCCAGCGTGTGCCCGTAGTTGAGAATCTCGCGGCGCCCTTGCTCGGTGAAGTCATCGCTCACGACGGCCGCCTTGACGCGGATGCTGCGTTCGATGAGTTCGCGAAAAACGGGCGACTCGCGGTCGGTCGCGACGCGCACGTCGGCTTCGATGAGCTCGAGAATGACCGGGTCGGCAATGAACCCGCACTTCACGACCTCGGCAAAGCCCGCCAGAATCTCGTTCTGCGGCAGATCAGCGAGCAGGTCTAGGTCGACAATCACGGACGCAGGCGCCCAGAAAGCGCCGACGAGGTTCTTGCCCTCTGCCGTGTTGATCCCCGTCTTGCCGCCGACCGATGCGTCGACCATGCCGAGAACGGTCGTGGGTACCTGGATGACCGCAACACCCCGCAGCCACGTGGCGGCCACAAACCCCGCGAGGTCGGTCGTTGCACCGCCGCCAAGGCCGATGACGGCATCCGTTCTCGTGAAATCGGTTTGGCCCATGATCTGCCAGCAGAACGCCGCCACTTCGACGCGTTTCGCGCCTTCGGCATCCGGAACCTCGGCCAGCAGCACCTCGACGCGACCGGCTAAGCGCTCACGCAGCGCCTCGGCCTGGGCCGCCAACGGCGGCGCGTGGATGACGAGCACTTTGCTCGCCGCCGGCGGCAGCACCGACGCGATGTCGGCCAGCAAGCCGCGCCCCACGAGAACGTCGTAGGCGGGCGGCCCGCTCACAGGGATGACAGTGGTGTCGGTCATGACTCTCCGGCCGCAGCGGCGCGCTCGCGCACCCACTCGGCAATCTCGGCGGCAATGTGGTCGATGGGGCGCGACGAGGTGTCCCAGCTCGCCGTCGCCAACGATTCGTAGGTGGGCATGCGGCGTGCGACGAGCTCGACCCACGCTCCGATACCTTCGCGAACGAGGGGGCGCGACTCGGGGTCGAGTCGGTCAGCCGCCGCCTCGGGGGTGACCGTGAGCAAGACGACGGGCACGTCAGCGATCGATGTCGCGACGCTCGGTGTCATGACCGCTCCGCCGCCGAGCGAGACGACGGCGCCCGAGCGCGTGAGGGCATCGGCGACCGCGGCCGCCTCGATAACGCGAAATGCCTCTTCGCCTTGCTGGGCAAAGATGTCGGCGATCGGCCCGTGCGCCGCGACAATCTCTCGGTCGGTATCGATGAACGGGGCATCGAGGATGCGCCCCACCCGCTTACCCACCCGCGTCTTGCCGGCGGCGGGCGGGCCAATCAGCACGACGGCAGCGCCGGGTTGCGCGAGCGGCGCAGCCTCGGAGTCGAGGGGCTGGTCGACGGTCATCCGCGGCCGTCGGAGACGGCGGTCGTGAGGGTTGCGGGAATCGCGGCGAGGTATCCCTCGAAGTTGCGACGCGTCTCGGCGATCGAGTCTCCCCCGAACTTCTCGAGCACGGCCTCCGCGAGCACGAGAGCCACCATGGCTTCGGCCACGACCCCGGCGGCCGGAACGGCGCACACGTCTGAGCGTTGGTGGTGCGCAGCGGCAGCCTCACCGGTCGAGGTGTCGACCGTGCGCAGCGCGTGCGGAACCGTGGCGATGGGCTTCATGCCCGCGCGCACACGCAAGACCGTGCCGGTCGACATTCCGCCTTCGGTGCCGCCCGCTCGGTCGCTCAATCGCTCGATAAGGCCATCGTCAACAACGAGCTCGTCGTGCGCGGCAGAACCGCGACGTCGCGTGGTTTCGAAGCCATCGCCCACTTCGACGCCCTTGATGGCCTGAATGCCCATAAGCGCCGCGGCGAGTTTGGCGTCGAGGCGACGGTCCCAGTGCACGTACGACCCGAGCCCCGGCGGAACCCCGTAGGCCAATACTTCGACGACTCCCCCGAGGGTGTCGCCGTCTTTGTGAGCGGAGTCGACTTCGGCGACCATCGCCGCGCTGGTCTCGGGGTGCAGGCACCGCAAGGGGTCAGCGTCGAGGCGGTCGACGTCATCCGGGAGCGGAAGAGGCGCGTCGTCGGGCACGCGCACCGGGCCAATCGAGAGCGTGTGAGCAACGAGCCGGATTCCGAGCTCACTCAAGAACGACCGCGCGACGGCACCGAGGGCAACTCGAGCGGCCGTCTCACGCGCGCTCGCGCGTTCGAGCACCGGGCGCGACTCGTCGAAACCGTACTTCTGCATGCCCACGAGGTCGGCGTGGCCGGGGCGCGGTCGCGTCAACGGGGCCCCACGAGCACCCGTGAGCTCGGCCGGGTCGACCGGGTCGGCGCTCATGATGGTCGTCCACTTGGGCCATTCGGTGTTGCCGATGCGCAATGCGATGGGGCTGCCCATGCTGAGGCCGTGGCGCACGCCACCCGAGATCGTGAGCTCATCCTGCTCGAACTTCATGCGGGCACCGCGCCCGTAGCCGAGCTTGCGGCGTTGCATGTCGGCCTGGATCGACTCGCGCAGAACCGGAACGCCCGCGGGCATCCCCTCAAGCACAGCGATCAATTCGGGGCCGTGAGATTCTCCGGCGGTCAACCAACGCAGCATGCCCCCATTCTCCCATGGGCGCAGGGGGCAGGATGCCCGCCGCGAGCCGAGCGAACCCTCAGGCCGCGTCGAGTGTGGCGCGCATCGCGCCTTCGACGCCGGCTTCATCGTCGAGCGGCTCATCGGTCTGGCCGGAGACAAAGAACCGCACTTGGCGCACAGCCTGGTGCAGGAGCATGTCGCGACCGGAAGCCACGCTCCCGCCGACCTCGAGCCACTGCGCCGCGAGGGGGCCTGGCCACGGGTGGTAGGTCACATCGAGGGCGACGGCCGTCGTGCGCGCGTCGAACGGCATGACGGTGTGCAGGCTGACTCCGTTCGGCAGAGTCCACGCCACGACGTCGGCACCATCCACCACGTACTCGAGGTCAGAGAGACGCACGAGATCGAGGTCAACGCCGAGAGTGTCGGCGAGTTGCGCAAGCGACCCGGCACGGGCGGAGTCGCGAACCGCAACTGTCACACTCCGCAGGCCGAGGTCGTCGAGGGCGACGAGCACCGAGCGAGCAGTCGCGCCCGCGCCGATGACAACCGCATGGTCGGCCTGCTCGAGCCCCGCATCCCGCAACGACCGCTCGATGCCCGCGATATCGGTGTTGCGGGCGACCCGCCGTTTGTCATCCGTCAGCAACAGCGTGTTGGCGGCACCCGTCAGCGTGACGGCATCGTCTTGCTCGTCGGCGAGCCGGGCGAGCTCTTCTTTGAGCGGCATGGTTGCCGACAACCCCCGCCACGAACGATCGAGTGCGTCGACGAAACCCGCCAACTCGTGCTCGCGCACCTCGTGGCGGCCGTACTGCCAGTCGAGACCGAGGTGCGCGTATGCCGCGCTATGCAGCACGGGTGAGAGCGAGTGCTCGACGGGATGCCCGAGAACAGCGAGCTGCCTACTCACAGTACGCGGCGTTTTCGTCGCTCGCCCGACACCACTGCCGCAGGGTTTCTGCCGCGGATTCGTGCTGATCGACCGTCTCAGAGAACACTGTTTCGCCCGTTTGCAGGTTGATGGGCACGAAGAAGAACCACGGCCCGTCCGTCGGCGAAATGGCGGCATCGATCGCGACCTCGCCCGGAAGACCAATCGGTCCGATGGGCAGCCCATCGTTGGCGTAGGTGTTGTAGAGGTTTGACGCGTCGGCGCGCTCGGCATCCGTCGTCCACACCGTCGAGAAGTTGCCCGTGCCGTAGGCGACCGTCGCGTCGGACTCGAGCCGCCATCCGTTCTCGAGTCGGTTATAAAACACGCGAGCGATTTTGCCGAAGTCATCGGTGTTGGGGCCCGCCTCGCGTTGCACGAGTGCTGCCATCGTCAGGATGCGGTGCCGGTCGACCGGCGCGATACCGCGAGCATCGAGGCGCGCAAACATCTCGTCGACGAGTACCTGGATGACCTGTTGAGCCGTGAGTCCGGGCTCAAACTCGTAGGTGGCCGGGAAAAGATAGCCCTCGATGCTCGGAGCTTCTTCGGGAATGCCGTAAATCGTGGGGTCGATCGCCGCGGCTTCGAACTCTTCGAACGGAATCTCGGTGCCAATCGAGAGCAAGCCCAAGGCGTCATTGATCGTCGTGCCCTCGGGAATTGTCACACTCGACGTCACACGATTGGCGGGGTCACGCAAGATATCGAGCGCCGCCTGCGCCGACATCTCCTCTTGCAGTAGGTAGGTGCCCGGAAACAGCACGATCGACGAATCGGCGAGCAGCAGTTCATAGAACGCCGTGAACGACATCGTCACGCCCTCACGCTGCAGAGTGCGGGCGACGTCTTCACCGATGTCGCCCGGGCGAACCACGACGGTCACTTCGGTTCCGTTGCCGGAGCCTTCGTAATCGTTCGGCAACTCCCAGCCGAGCAGCTCGCGCACTTGCGACTCGTAGTTCATCCAGACATAGGTCGCGCCCGCCGCGCCAATACCGAGCAGAAGCGAGAACACGCCGAGCAGCACCCAAGGCCAGCGGCGACGACGTCGGCCGCCTCCGGGGGGCGTGCGGCGGGCATCCCGACCCGACGCCCCGCCGCGCCGGCCTTCGGACTCGCGAGCGGCACGACGACTGAGAGGCGCGCCGTCTGCAGCGGAGGTGTCAGCTGACGCGGGCGCGCCCGGCACCGCTGCGCCGGGCTGGCTGCGGAAGATTTCGTCCCAAGGGTTAGTGGTGCTCACGCGATCGGTCGTCCTTCGTGCGGCTCGACGAGCGTGCCGGGCGGGTTGCCAGTCGAACGCTCGAGGTCGAGGGCGTGCTGAAGCAGAATAACAGCGGCCGCTTGGTCAACGACTGAGCGCGAGTTCTTCGCGGTTCGCCCCGCCTCACGCAGTCCTCGCGCGGCACTCACCGTCGTGAGTCGCTCGTCGACAACCCGCACCGGCACCGCGACCACCGAAGCGATGAGCTCGGCGACCTCTCGTGAATCGGCGGTCGAGGCGGTTTCCGCGCCGCTCAGGGACAACGGCAAGCCCACGATGACTTCGATCGCGTCGTATTCGTCGACGAGGCGACGGATGCTCTCCACCGGCTCCTCGCGCCGCGCGAGCGTCTCGACGGGCGTCGCGAGCATGCCGTGCGGGTCGCTGCGCGCAACCCCCACCCGTGCTCGGCCCACGTCGATGCCGAGTCGCACGCCGGTGCGCACGATTAGTGCCGCAACTCCGCGAGCACAGCCTCGATCGCTGCGGGGATCGCCGACGGGTCGGCGCCCCCACCTTGCGCGAGGTCGTCTTTGCCGCCG
>JBDKJR010000077.1:0-11803 GCA_039796515.1 Actinomycetota bacterium | reverse complement strand
CTGCGCGGTCAGCACCTCGACGAGCGGGTACGGAACGCCGAGGGCGCTAAAGGTGGTGTTCTGGGTGGTCATGGTGGTGCCTTTCGAGCATGCGCGATTCCGGGCATCCGCGACCGAATGGTCAGGATGCGGGGCGAGCGCGAGCGCACGCGTACAGGAATCGAAGTGGCGACGGCGGCAGTGGCCGACATCGTTCGCCGTGAGAAAGTATCGAACCGTCTGGATGCGCGAGTCAGTGCGCGTGCAGCGGGAAGAGGAAGCGTTCTACGACGCAGGAGAACTGAGAACAGTTCTGCCTATGTCTCAACCGTAGCAGGTCGGCCTGTGGATACTCGCGGAGGTGCGGCGCGGGGCAGAATGAGGCCATGACCGACGACGCGCGTGACCGCTGGAACGAACGGTACCTCGCGAAGCCCCGCGTGTGGAGCGGAGCGCGCAACCCGGTGTTGACTGCCGAGGCCGCCGCCCTCGAGTCCGGCCGCGCCCTCGACATCGGCTGCGGCGAGGGGGCGGATGCTCTGTGGCTTGCCGAGCGAGGCTGGCACGTGCTCGGCATCGATGTCTCTGACGTGGCCATCGATCGCGCTCGCGAAGAAGCACTGTCTCGACAGCTGCCCGGCCGCGCAGAGTTTCAGCGGGCCGATCTGCGGGAGTGGGTGCCCGAGAGCCGCGCGTTCGATCTCGTCATCGCCTTCTTCGTGCACCTGCCGCCCGACGAGCGTGATCTCGTGTTCACGCGTTTGGCCGCCGCGGTCGCGCCGGGCGGCACCCTGCTGCTCGTCGGTCACGCGGTGAGCGATGCGACGTCGGGGGTAGGGCGGCCGTCTGCGCACCTGCTGGTCGATGAGAGCGACCTGCTGCCCTACGCGGCGGGCTTCTCGAGTGGAACGGCGACGTCCCGGGCGCGCGAGGTGCCCGGCCCCAGCGAGACGAGCCCACTCACCGTGCACGACGTCGTACTGGTCGCTCGCCGCTGATCGGCGGTCAGAGCACCAGTCGACCGTCGCCGTAGCGCTCGCCCACGGGAATCTCGACGTCGACGACGTTGCCGGGCGGCGCCAGCGGGCACGCCCAGGCTTCGTCGTAGGCGCACGAGGGGTTGTAGGCAAAGTTGAAGTCCAGCACGAGCGACCACGGCGCTCGGCCCCCGCCGAGGTCGGCGCCTTTCACGGTGTCGAGCAGGTAGCGGCCGCCGCCGTAGGTGCCTCCGGGCACGTGCGAGAGGGCATCCCGCACGGGAACGAAGAGCCCGCCTCCGTACGAGGCGAGCCGCCAGACGTCGAGCGCGCCGACGCCCGGCACCTCGGCGAGCCCGAGCCGCTCAAACGGTACGACCCCGTCGGTGCCCGTGGCGACCTCGATGCGCGCCGGCTCCGCATCCTGAATCACGCACTCGAAACGCCACGCCGGGTCGTAGGGCTTGACGCGCAGGCCGGTGAACGCCTCGCGGTCGGCGGGCAGCAAGGGCGAGGCGGGGTGGTGGGCGAAGAGCTCGTCGCGCGTGCGGCGCCAGTGATCGTGCGCGGCGACGAGGTCGGTCGCGGCCCGCAGCTCGGCGTAGAGCGCGGCGGTGCGTCGCCGCCAGTCGGCGACGGCGAGGGCGTCGATGGCCCGGTCGGGGGTCATGGATGCGGCACTCACGCCGCGCCGCCGAACTGCGCAGCCCACCCGGGCGCGAGCTTCGCAATCTGTCGCCCGCGCAACCGCCAGAACACCGCAAAGTCAAGCCACGCCAACGGAGTCAGCAACCCCGCCCGCACGTCAAGTGTGTCGTGAAACCGGGTGCGCGACTCGGGGCTGAGGGGGTTAGGGCTGACGGCCATGCGGTGGTGCCAGCCCGTGACGAGGGTCATCGGCCCGCTCACGGGCCCGCCCTCGTCGTGCACGATGCGGGTGCCGTCGAGCTGCGTTTCGTCGCGCACGCGAATGACCTGCGAGCCCATCGGCAGCACACCGAACATGCGCAACCGCACTCGATGCTCGGTGTTGGCCCAGCGCTCCGGAAACCCCTCGGGTTCGAGCGACTCGGCGGTCGTGATGGGCCCCGAGACCGCTCGAAACACCGCGGGGGAGTGCAGGGCCTCCCACGCCGCATCGGCCGGGCAGTCGAGCAAGAGGTCGAGTCGAACGCGCATGCGCCCAGTCTGCGGCACGTCGATACGATCGACCTGTGACCGGCCTTCTTGACAGCAGTGTTCCTGACGAGCAAGCGCGCTATCAGGTTCGATTCGACGTCGGGCTCGACGGCGCGCGCCGCATCGGCGCCTCGGCGCACCTGCTCGTCTGGTGCGATGGTCTCGCGACCGAGCCCGTGCCGACGGATGCGCTGCCGCCGCACGTCGAAGTCATCGACGCGCGCTGCGGTGCCGCGTCCGCTATCGCGCAGCGGTTGCTCGAGCTGCAGGCTGCGCGCGGCGAGCGCACGATGGTCGCGGTCGTGGCCGCGGGGGTCCCTGTGCAAGCGCCGGAGGGCATCCCCGTCGAAGATCACTTGCTCGCGGGCGCGGTGATCGACGCGTTGGGTGCCGTCGGCATTGACGCCACGAGCCCCGAAGCGGCGGTGGCAGCGGCGGGCTACCAGGGTTTGCGCGGCGCGGTGGCGCACATGCTCAGTGCCTCGGTCGGAGGTCGAACCCTGGCGGCGAGCGACGGCCCCGAGGCCGTGAGCGCGGCGCGGGCGCGCTGGGAATCGACCGAACTCGTCGTGCTGCGGGAATTCGATCTGACACCCTGAGGTTGTGCCGAGAGACCGGCACCACTCGACCGCAGGAGGACCCATGAAGGCTCACGTCAACGGCACCGTCATCGCCGAAGCCCCCGAGAGCGAACTCATCAAGATCGAGGGCAACTGGTACTTTCCGCCGTCGAGCATTGTCGAGGGGATGCTCACCACGAGCCCGACTCCCTACACCTGCCCCTGGAAGGGCGAGTGCCAGTACTTCACCGTGACGATTGACGGCCAGAACCTGCCCGACCGCGCCTGGAGCTACCCCACTCCGTACCCGAGCGGCATCGAGCGCGTCGGCAAAGACTTCAGCAACTACGTCGCCTTCTGGAAAGAGGTGAGCGTCAGCGAATAGCTGACCTCACTGCGCTGACCTCAGCGCGCTGAACTCACCGCGCTGACCTCAGCGCGTGCGACTCGTGAGCGCGTCGACGAACACCGACTGGTCGCGCCACGTGATGATGGCGGCGCGGCTAAACCCGCGTGAGCACTTTCCGCACGAGAGTTCGCGCGTCGGGCGGCGAAAGCGCACGAACTCGTGGCCCTGCGGGCACGAGCCGTGCCAGCGTGCTCGCTCGTCGGCAATCGGCCCGCTGTGCGTGACGCCCCCGACGTAGCCGAGCTCGCGCGCGATGCGGCGCCACTCGGGGCCGTGCGCCGTGCGCCGTCCCGCGAGAGCGTGAGCCACTTCGTGCAAGAGCACCTGGTGAATCTCGTCGTCGTCAAAGCGTTGGGCGAGGTGCCGCGAGACCGTGATGCGCTTGCGCGAGAAATCGCACAGCCCGGCGCGGCGGGTCGCGCGGTCGAAGTCGAAGCTCCAGCTCGCGTCGAGGTGCAGCGCGATGAGGGCCGTCGCCCAGTGCCGCACGCGCTCGAGATCACTCACGGCTCGATGGTAAGCGGCACTCCCGACGTCAGTCGCGAGGCTCGAGGGTGACGCGGATGAGCCGGTCATCCGTCGGCCCCGGAATGCCGACGGCGTCGGTGTTGGTCGTGAGAAGCAACAGGGTGCCGTCGGGCCCCGCCACCGCGTCGCGAATGCGGCCAAGCTCGCCGACGAAGTAGGCCGTGCTCACTCCGGGGTCGGCGATGTCGATCGCCCACAGCCGTTTGCCGCGTAGCGAGGCCATGAAGAGTGTGTCGCCGACGACGCCGAGACCGCTCGGGCTCGCTTGGCTCGTCGGCCACTGCTGCACGGGGTCGATGTAGCCCTCACGCCCCCCGATTCCTTCGATGAGCGGCCAGCCGTAGTTGCCGCCCGCCTCGATGCGGTTGAGCTCGTCCCAGGTGTTCTGGCCGAGCTCTGAGGCCCACAATTGGCCCGTGCGGTCGAAGACGATGCCTTGCGGGTTGCGGTGGCCATAGGAGTAGACGTACGAACCGGGGAAGGGGTTGTCGTCAGGAACATCCCCCTCGGGGGTCATGCGCAGAATCTTGCCCGCCAGCGAACGCAGGTTCTGGGCCTCGTTGACAAACCGTGCATCGCCCGCCGTGGCGTAGAGCATCCCGTCGGGCCCGAACGCCAGCCGCCCGCCGTTGTGGGTGCGTGCTTTCGGGATGCCCGTGAGCAGCACCTCGACGTCGCCCAGTTCGTACGACCCCGGCGCGCCGGTCACTTCGATCCGCACGATGCGGTTGTCGCGCGCCGCCGTGAAGTAGGCGTAGAGATACGGCGTGCCGACGTCGCGCGCAGCGATCCCCAGCAGGCCACCCTCACCGCCGGGGACGACGCCGGGCACCACTCCGACGAGGCGCCGCTCGCCGTCGGCCGTTACTTCAAAGACGCGAGCGGTGTCGCGCTCGCTCATCAGCATCGATCCCGTCGCGAGGGGAACAACCGACCAGGGCGTCGTCATCGAATCGGCGAGCGTCTCGGTCTCACCGGTGGGCGCGAGGGGCACCACGGGCGCGTCGGTCGCGTCGGGTGTGGGGGTGCTGGTGGGGAGATCGGTGACCTCGAGGTCGGCGTCGGGTGCGGTGCACCCCGAGAGGGCCACGGCGAGAGCCAACACGAGCACGGCAGATCGGCGTTGTCGCATACCTAGATCCTCTTCCCGATGGTGGTGTCACGAGCATGATGCCGCACGCTGAGAGTGCGATGGGGGAGCGTTATCGAGAGCCGGGGCTCGCTCGCGTAAACAGGCTCGTCGCGGGGGCGGGCGAGGGAATAGCCGTCTGGTCGCTCACGACCGGTGCGCCCGCAGTCCAGTTCACGAGGTCGCGTCCCGCGAGCACGGCGGCCGGATGCGGCCCGCGCGCCATGAGTCGCGGCATCCAGTCGAGCGGCAGGCTCGAGCCCGAGGCGATGAGCACAACGTTGCCGAAGCGGCGCCCCTTGAGCACGCTCGACTCGGCGAGGGCCGCGACGTCGTCAAACACCAACTGCAAGGTGGCGGCTTGGCCGCGCGCGAACGCGAGTCCCGGGCCGTCGGCGACGTTGACGGCGACGATTCCCCCGGGGGCGAGAAAGGCAGCGACCTCTCGGTAGAACTCGACGCTCGTGACGTGGGCCGGGATGCGCGCTCCACTAAACACGTCGACCACGACGAGGTCGACCGCACCGCGGAGTGCGGCGGGGAGGCGGCTGAGCATCGCGCGGGCATCCCCATACCGAACCCGAATGCCCGACTGGCGGGGGAGCGGAAGGTGCTCACGCACGAACGCCACGAGCTCTTCGTCGAGCTCGATCACTTGTTGCCGCGAGTCGGGGCGCGTGGCGTGAATGTAGCGGGGGAGCGTGAGGGCGCCAGCGCCCAAATGCAGTGCGGTCATGGGCTGCCCCGGGTCGCCCCACTCGTCGATCACGTGCCCGATGCGCTGCACATACTCGAAGAACAGGTGACTCGGGTCGTCGAGGTCGACGTGCGATTGCGGGGTGCCGTCGACGATGAGGGTGTAGCTGCCGTCGGCCCAGCGGTCGGGTTCGATGACGGCCCGTTGTCCGCTGGGCAAACGCCGTTCGACCGACTCGCTCATGTCCGCCAGCGTGCCACACGCGCGGTTATAGCGCAGCGACCGTGATTGGTCAAGAATCGGACTGGACACAACATGGTGAACGCGCCTAGTATTGAGGTTTGCGCTCCCATGTCTGATCAGCCGCCATATGGCGGGCGGCGATCGTGCCCCGAGTATAGCGGCGGGGTGGATTCTGATTGCACGGAATCCCCGTGGGTTCGGCGCGTCCATTCGACCGCACTCATCTGTCTATCGACGACAGTATTCGGGCTTGACCGCCCACGGAGGTTAGATCCTTGGCTGCTGCGCGCACCGCTAAGAACCAGTCCCCCAAGAACGGCCGCACCGCATCGCGGCTCTCTTTCGCCAAGATCAGCGACACGCTGACGGTTCCCGATCTGCTCGCTCTGCAGACCGAGAGCTTCGACTGGCTCGTCGGTAACGACGCCTGGAAGGCCCGCCTCGACGAGGCGCAGGCTGCCGGCCGCACCGACGTTCCGACCCACAGTGGTCTGGAAGAGATCTTCGAAGAGATCTCGCCCATCGAAGACCTCGGCGAGACCATGCAGCTCTCGTTCACGAACCCCTACCTCGAAGAGCAGAAGTACTCGATCGACGAGTGCAAAGAGCGCGGCAAGACCTACGCCGCGCCGCTCTATGTCGAGGCCGAGTTCATGAACCACATGACCGGTGAGATCAAGACCCAGACGGTCTTCATGGGCGACTTCCCGCTCATGACCGAAAAGGGCACGTTCATCATCAACGGCACCGAGCGCGTCGTCGTGTCGCAGCTCGTTCGCTCGCCCGGTGTCTACTTCGAGCGTCAGCTCGAGAAGACCACCGATAAAGACATCTACACCGCGCGCATCATCCCCAGCCGCGGTGCCTGGCTCGAGTTCGAGGTCGACAAGCGCGACCAGGTCGGCGTGCGCATCGACCGCAAGCGCAAGCAGTCGGTCACGGTCTTCCTCAAGGCTCTCGGCCTGACGACGGAAGAGATTCGCGAGAAGTTCGCGGGCTTCGACTCGATCGAGCAGACCCTCGAGAAAGACGCCATCCTCACCAAGGAAGAGGCGCTCAAAGACATCTACCGCAAGCTGCGTCCGGGCGAGCAGGTTGCCGCCGAGGCCGCGCGTGCGCTTCTCGACAACTTCTACTTCAACCCGAAGCGCTACGACCTCGCGAAGGTTGGTCGCTACAAGATCAACCGCAAGCTCGGTGTTGACGCTCCTCTCGCCGACTCGGTGCTGAGCGTTGACGACATCGTCGCGACGATCCGCTACATGGTCTCGCTGCACGAGGGTCGCACGACGCTCGCCGGTGTTCGCGATGGCAAGCCCGTCGACCTGCGCCTCGACGTCGATGACATCGACCACTTCGGCAACCGTCGCATCCGTGCCGTCGGTGAGCTCATCCAGAACCAGGTGCGCACCGGTCTGAGCCGTATGGAGCGTGTCGTTCGCGAGCGCATGACGACGCAAGACATCGAGGCCATCACGCCCCAGACCTTGATCAACGTGCGCCCCGTCGTGGCCGCGATCAAGGAGTTCTTCGGCACCTCGCAGCTGTCGCAGTTCATGGACCAGAACAACCCGCTCGCGGGTCTCACCCACAAGCGCCGTCTCTCGGCGCTCGGCCCGGGTGGTCTGAGCCGTGAGCGTGCCGGCGTTGAGGTGCGCGACGTGCACCCCTCGCACTACGGCCGCATGTGCCCGATCGAGACGCCGGAAGGCCCGAACATCGGCCTCATCGGCTCGCTCGCCTCGTTCGCGCGCATCAACGCGTTCGGTTTCATCGAAACCCCGTACCGCCGCGTCACCAAGGGCAAGGTCACGGGCACGATCGACTACCTGACCGCGAGCGAAGAAGACGACCACGTCGTTGCTCAGGCGGGTGCGCCGCTCAACAAAGACGGCTCGTTCGCTGAAGAGCGCGTGCTCGTTCGCCGCAAGGGTGGCGAGGTCGAGCTCGTTCCGGCCGAGCAGGTCGACTACATGGACGTCTCGCCGCGCCAGATGGTCTCGGTCGCGACCTCGCTCATTCCGTTCCTCGAGCACGACGACGCCAACCGTGCCCTCATGGGTGCGAACATGCAGCGCCAGGCAGTTCCGCTGCTCCGTTCGGAGTCGCCGCTCGTCGGCACGGGCATGGAGAGCTACGCGGCCGTCGACGCGGGCGACGTCATCACCGCCACGGCGGCCGGTGTTGTCGCATCGGTCTCGGCCGACATCGTCACCGTGCAGCTCGACGAGGGTGGTACGCAGGACTACGTGCTGCGCAAGTTCGACCGCTCGAACCAGGGCACGAACTACAACCACCGTGTTGTCGTCAACGCGGGTGACCGTGTTGAGGTCGGCGAGGTCATCGCTGACGGCCCGGCTACCGAGAACGGTGAGCTGGCGCTCGGCAAGAACCTGCTCGTGGCGTTCATGTCGTGGGAGGGTCACAACTTCGAAGACGCGATCATCCTCAGCCAGAACCTCGTGAAAGACGACACGCTGTCGTCGATCCACATCGAGGAATACGAGGTGGATGCCCGCGACACGAAGCTCGGTAAAGAAGAGATCACGCGCGACCTCCCGAACGTGAGCCCCGAGCTGTTGGCTGACCTCGACGAGCGCGGCATCATCCGCATCGGTGCCGAGGTTCGCCCCGGCGACATCCTCGTCGGCAAGGTCACGCCGAAGGGTGAGACCGAGCTGTCGGCCGAAGAGCGCTTGCTGCGTGCCATCTTCAACGAGAAGTCGCGTGAGGTTCGCGACACCTCGCTCAAGGTTCCCCACGGTGAGCAGGGCACGATCATCGGCGTCAAGGTGTTCGACGCGCAAGACGGTGACGACGAGCTCGGCTCGGGCGTCAACCAGCGCGTGGTCGTCTACATCGCCCAGAAGCGCAAGATTTCTGAGGGTGACAAGCTTGCTGGCCGTCACGGCAACAAGGGCGTTATCTCGAAGATCCTCCCGGTCGAAGACATGCCGTTCCTCGAAGACGGCACGCCCGTCGACATCGTGCTCAACCCGCTCGGTGTTCCCGGTCGCATGAACTTCGGCCAGGTGCTCGAGATTCACATGGGCTGGGCGGCGTCGCGCGGTTGGAAGATCGAGGGCAACCCCGAGTGGGCCGAAGGCATCCCTGCCAACGCTCGCGAGGCCGCCCCCGGCACGAAGATCGCTACCCCGGTGTTCGATGGTGCGCGCGAAGACGAGATCGCTGGTCTCCTCGACGCGACGCTGCCGAACCGCGACGGCGTGCGCATGATCGACTCCACCGGAAAGGCGCGTCTCTTCGACGGCCGTTCGGGCGAGCCGTTCCCCGACCCGATCTCGGTCGGCTACATGTACATCCTCAAGCTCCACCACCTCGTCGACGACAAGATCCACGCGCGCTCGACGGGCCCCTACTCGATGATCACGCAGCAGCCCCTGGGCGGTAAGGCTCAGTTCGGTGGCCAGCGGTTCGGTGAGATGGAGGTGTGGGCACTTGAGGCCTACGGTGCCGCCTACGCACTGCAAGAGCTCTTGACGATCAAGTCCGATGACATCCTCGGTCGCGTCAAGGTCTACGAAGCGATCGTCAAGGGCGAGAACATCCAAGAGCCCGGTATTCCCGAGAGCTTCAAGGTGCTCATCAAAGAGATGCAGTCGCTCTGCCTGAACGTCGAGGTGCTCTCGGCCGATGGCACCGTGCTGAGCTTGAAAGACACGGACGACGAGGTCTTCCGTGCCGCTGAAGAGCTCGGCATCAACATCTCCACCCGCTTTGAGTCGTCGTCGATCGACGAGATCTAAGCCGGGCATCGCAACTTTCGCTAAACGCAGACGACGGTAAGAGAAGAGATAACACGTGCTCGACGCAAAAACTTTCGATGAGCTCCGCATTGGCCTCGCGACGGCCGACGACATTCGTCGGTGGTCGCACGGTGAAGTGAAGAAGCCGGAGACGATCAACTACCGCACCCTCAAGCCCGAGAAAGACGGCCTCTTTGGCGAGCAGATCTTCGGGCCTTCTCGCGACTGGGAGTGCTCGTGCGGCAAGTACAAGCGCGTTCGCTTCAAGGGCATCGTGTGTGAGCGCTGTGGCGTTGAGGTGACGAAGTCGTCGGTGCGCCGTGAGCGCATGGGCCACATCGAGCTCGCCGCCCCGGTCACGCACATCTGGTACTTCAAGGGTGTGCCGAGCCGCCTTGGCTACCTGCTCGACATGGCACCGAAAGACCTCGAGAAGGTCATCTACTTCGCTGCCTACATGGTCATCTCGATCGATGAAGACGGCCGTCACGCCGACCTTCCTGGGCTCGAGAACGAGCTGCGGCTCGAGATCAAGACCCTCGAGGGCCAGCGCGACGCCGGCATCGCGACGCGCATGCAGCGTCTCGAGACCGAGCTCGCCGAGCTCGAGGCCGAGGGCGCCAAGGCTGACCAGAAGCGCAAGGTCAAAGACGCTGGCGAAAAAGAGATGGGCCAGATTCGCAAGTCGTTCGACGAGCAGATCGCCCAGCTCGAGCGCGTGTGGGAAGACTTCCGCACGCTTAAGGTCGGCGACCTGAAGCCCGAAGACTCGGTCTTCCAAGAGCTGCAAGACCGCTTCGGTCTGTACTTCGAAGCCCACATGGGTGCCGAGGCAATCAAGAAGCGCCTCGAGGCCTTCGACCTCGCGGCCGAGAGCGAGCTGCTTCACGAGCAGATCGCCACGGGCAAGGGTCAGAAGAAGATCCGTGCCATCAAGCGCCTTAAGGTCGTCAACTCGTTCCTGCAGACCGGCAACTCGCCGGCCGCAATGGTGCTGGATGTCGTGCCGGTGATCCCGCCGGAGCTTCGCCCGATGGTGCAGCTCGACGGTGGCCGCTTCGCGACCTCTGACCTCAACGACCTCTACCGTCGTGTGATCAACCGCAACAACCGTCTGCGTCGCCTGCTCGACCTCGGTGCTCCCGAGATCATCGTGAACAACGAGAAGCGCATGCTGCAGGAGGCCGTTGACGCGTTGTTCGACAACGGTCGCCGTGGCCGCCCGGTGACGGGTACGGGTAACCGTGCTCTCAAGTCGCTGAGCGACATGCTCAAGGGCAAGCAGGGCCGGTTCCGTCAGAACCTGCTCGGAAAGCGCGTCGACTACTCGGGCCGTTCGGTCATCGTCGTTGGTCCGCAGCTCAAGCTGCACCAGTGTGGTCTGCCCAAGCTCATGGCTCTCGAGCTGTTCAAGCCCTTCGTCATCAAGCGCCTCATCGACCTGGGCCACGCGCAGAACATCAAGAGCGCCAAGCGCATGGTCGAGCGTTCGCGTCCGCAGGTGTGGGACGTGCTCGAAGAGATCATTCGCGAGCGCCCCGTGCTGCTCAACCGTGCTCCGACCCTGCACCGCCTGGGCATCCAGGCCTTCGAGCCTCAGCTCGTCGAGGGCAAGGCCATCCAGCTGCACCCGCTCGTCTGCGCGGCGTTCAACGCCGACTTCGACGGTGACCAGATGGCTGTGCACTTGCCGCTCTCGGTTGAGGCACAGGCCGAAGCCCGCATCCTCATGCTCGCGTCGAACAACATCCTCAAGCCGTCTGACGGCCGCCCGGTGACGGTTCCGACGCAAGACATGATCATTGGTCTGCACCACCTCACGACCGTGCGCGAGGGCGCCGCTGGCGAAGGCCGCGCGTTCTCCTCGGTTGCTGAGGCGATCATGGCCATGGATCAAGGCTCGCTGCACCTCAACGCGCCCATCCGCATCCGTCTCTATGGCGAGAAGTTCGTCGACGGTCGCGAACTGCGTGAGACCACGCTGGGTCGCGCGCTGTTCAACGAGCAGCTGCCGGCTGACTACCCGTTTGTGGATGCTGTGGCCGACAAGGGCACGATCTCGCAGATCGTGAACGACCTCGCTGAGCGCTACCCCAAGACGATCGTCGCTGCGACGCTCGACAAGGTGAAAGACGCCGGCTTCTACTGGGCGACCCGTTCGGGCGTCACGGTGGCGTTGAGCGACGTGCTCACCCCGCCGAAGAAGAAGCAGATCGTTGCCGAGTACGAGAAGAAGGCCGCGAAGATCCAGGGTCAGTTCGACAAGGGTCTGACGACCGACGACGAGCGTCGTCGCGAGCTCGTCGAGTTGTGGACGGAAGGCACCAAGGCCGTC
>JBDKJR010000076.1:0-4126 GCA_039796515.1 Actinomycetota bacterium | reverse complement strand
ATGATGCGGCGCTCGAGGGCTTTCCGCCCGAACCCGTCGGTCAAGTGCGCGTGCGGTTGCTCACCGAGCGTGCGGTCGCTGACCTGCGCGGGCCGACCGCGTGTGAGGTGCTCGATGCGGCGGCCGTGCAGAGGGTGATCGACGCGCTCGGCCCTGACCCGCTCGTTGATGCCGCCGACGTGGGGGAGGAGCGCATGCTCGCGCGCATCCGGGGCCGCCGCGTGCCCATTGGGCTGTTGCTCATGGACCAGTCGGTCGTGAGCGGAATCGGCAACGTCTATCGGGCCGAGATTCTGTTTCGCGCGCGCCTCGACCCGCACACGACGGGAGCGGCACTGCCCGACGACGTGATTCGCGCGCTGTGGCGCGACTGGATCCACTTGCTCGGGGTGGGTGTCGAGACGGGGCAGATGCTCACGATGGATGGCCTCGACGAAGAGGGCCAGCGAGCGGCCCTGCGCAATCGCGCCGATCGTCACTGGGTCTACAAGCGCGAGGGCTTGCCGTGCCGCATCTGTCGCACGAACATTGCCCTCGAGGTTGCCGCGGGCCGCAAGCTCTATTGGTGCCCGAGTTGTCAGCAGTAAGAGGGGTCAGCGCCGTGAAAGGAACACGATGAGGCACACGCCGCACTATCTGCTGCACGACCACGACGAGATTCGACGACTCGTGCGCGAAAACCCCTGGGTCACGATCGTGTCGAGCCCGCCCGGGAGCGGCATCGTCGCCTCGCACTACGCCTTCTTGCTCGACGAGGCAGCCTCGACGGGTGACGAAATCGTGCTCGTGGGTCACGTGGGCCGCCCCGACGAGAAGGCGCACGAGCTCGGTCAGCACGAGGTGTTGCTCATCGTGCAGGGTGCACACGGTTACATCTCGCCCAGTTGGTATGACGAGGGCGACATCATTCCCACCTGGAACCACGTGACCGCACACCTCTATGGCACGCCCGAAATTCTCAGTGACGAGCAGAACCTCGCGGCGCTCGCCGAGCTCACCGATCACTTCGAGCAGCACGTCGACGAGCCGCGCGGCCTGCACCTCGACCCGGAGTACTCTCGACGTGTAGCTCTCGGCACGGTCGGTGTGCGGGTGCGCGTGACGCGGTTCGACGCCCGCGCCAAGCTCAGCCAGAACAAACCGCCCGCGGTTGTCGAGCGCATCGTCGCCGAGCTGGAGGGCGACGGGCCCTACAGCCACCCCGGTCTGGCCCGCGAGATGAGGAGACACCATGACGCGCGCGATTCGTAATGCGCGACCGCTTGGCGGCCATGACCCGATTGACTTGCTCGTTGACGACGGGCTCATCGTGGGCATCATGCCCGCGGGCATCGAAGCCGCGGGGCCCGACGACATCGACCTCGAGGGCCGCTTCATCATGCCGGGCCTGTGGGACGAACACGTGCACCTGACGCAGTGGGCCCAGCACCGCCGCCGCATCGACTTGAGCGCGGCCGAGAGCGCCGCCGAAGCCGTGGCGATCGTGCGGTCGGCCATTGCCCGCGGTGACGCACCCGACGCTGTCGTCGTGGGCGTCGGGTTCCGTGATGGCCTGTGGCCGGATGCGCCCGCCGCTGCCCTGCTCGACACCGTCGCGAGCGACCGGCCCATCGTGCTCGTGAGCGCCGACGTGCACTGCGTCTGGCTCAACAGCGCGGCCCTCGTGCACTTCGCCGTTGAGCCCTCGGCGGGCGCCGACGGCGATGGCATCTTGCGCGAAGACGCCGCCTTCGCCATCACCGCTCGCCTCGACAGCGCGCCCGACGCCGAGCTCGACACCTGGGTTGCCGATGCCGCCGCCCAGGCCGCCGCGCGCGGCGTTGTTGGCGTCGTCGACCTCGAAATGCGCTGGAACCGCGACGACTGGCTGCGCCGCGTCGCGAGCGGCTTCGACGCCCTCCGCGTCGAGTTCGGGGTCTACCCGCAGCACCTCGACCGCGCGATCGAGCTCGGCATGCGCTCGGGCCAGCACCTCGCGGGCACCGTGAGCGTCGGCCCGCTCAAGGTCATTACCGATGGCTCGCTCAACACGCGCACGGCCTATTGTTGCGACCCGTATCCGGATGCTCCCGCCGAAGCCTACGGCCGCCTCAACGTGCCCCCCTGCGACTTGCACCCCCTGCTCGCCCGCGGCATCGAGGCGGGCTTCGAGCTCGCCGTGCACGCGATCGGTGACGGCGCCAATCGTCTGGCTCTCGACGTGTTTGCCAAGCTCGGGCGCGGCGGACGCATCGAGCACGCGCAACTCGTGCACGACAGTGACTTCGCCCGCTTCGCGACGCTCGGGGTCACCGCGAGTGTGCAGCCCGAGCACGCCGTCGACGACCGCGATGTGGCCGAGCGCTACTGGCCCGGCCGCACGCGCCGTGCTTTCGCCCTGCGCTCGTTCGTCGACGCGGGCGCCCGCATCGTGCTCGGTTCAGACGCTCCTGTTGCTCCGCTCGACCCGTGGGTCGCGATTGCCGCGGCGACGAGCCGCACGCGTGATGGTCGACCCGCGTTCCACCCCGAGCAAGCGCTCACGGTCGTCGAAGCCCTCGCCGCGTCGACGCGTTCACTCGTCGCGCTCGGCGAGCCGGCCGACCTCGTGGCGCTCGACCACGATCCGCTATCGGTGAGCGCCGATGAGCTGCGCACCATGCCGGTCGCGCTCACGATGCTCGGCGGTGCCGTGACACACGCGGCGCCCGCGCTGGGCGTCGCTGTTGCCGCGCGCTAACGCGCGACGCGTCGCGGTCGCCGCGCAGCGCTAGCCGTTACCGCAACTGCGAGATGCGCGTCGCCATGTCGCGCACGTTCTGCATGCGTCGTTCAAAGCGCGCCGCGATGACGATAATGAGCACGCCGGCGAGACCGAGCCAGAGCCACCACTCCACGGCGTTGCCCACGAGCGTGAGCAAGGGCCACGACTGCACGAGCAGGTGAATGAGCAGCGCGACACCACCGAGCACGAAGGGCGCTTGCAGGCGACGCACGAGCCCGACGACGAAGACCGCCGCAGCCACCACGCCGATCGCGACCGCGCGCCACAACGGCTCGCCGGCACCGTCGATCGCGAGCAGCGAGGGTGCGAGCAGCGCGATAAGTCCGGGAGCGAGCCACAGCCAACTGCGGGCGCTTTCGACGTTCGCGAGGTGCAGAGTGCCCACCGCGAGGAGGCCCAGAGCGAGCGGGATGCCCACGAGCTCGATCGGGTCAACCGCACCCGCGAGGCCAAGCACGCCCGCACCGAGCGCCGCGGCGCCGAGCGAGCCCGCCGTCGCGATGTCGCGCAAGCGGCCCTCGCCCAGAAGACGCGCCGCCACACCCACGGCGCTCAGCACGAACACCACGAGAACCGCGCGCACGAGAGCAGAACGCTCGAGCGGCTGACCGCCCGAGGCCGCGAACAGGTCAATCGTCTGCGTCGCCGCGAGCACGACGAGCGCGCCGATGCCGCTCAGCACGAGCGCACTGCTCAGCTGGGGCAGGGCCGCGTCGAGTCGGCGTTCCGCGAGCAAGGGAACAATCGCGAGAGCGAGAGCCACGGCGGCCACGACGATCGCGCGCGTGATGGCGAGGCGGTCGTCGTCGGCCGCGTGCAATCCGCTCAGGGCGGCCGAGGGGAGCAGGGCAACCAGCAGGGCTGCGGCCGTCAGGGGAGCAGCCGAGGCCGACCCGGGCTGTGACCGTCGCCGACCCACGATGCTGCTGGCTGCCACGACGAGCAACATCGCGCCGGCGAGGGGCAGCACATAGAGCTCGGCGGTGGTTTCGCCGGTGTCGGCGAGCCGCATCCACAGGGCGATCGTGGCGATGGCGAGGGCCACCCAGCCGATGAAGCGACGGGGCGAGCGCGAGCCGATGAGCCCGTCGCGGCTTGTCGCGATCACGAGCACGAGCGCGGCGAGCACGAGCACCGGCAGCCACGCAAGCGTCGCCGTCGACTCTCGACTGGCGGCGCCCCCGATGACGGCGATGCTCGCGACGACGGCCGCGATGTCGCCGAGGGTTCGCGCGGCCCCGGGCTCACGCAGGGTCGAGCTGAGCGTGCGCGTGCGGGCCGCGAGCGGGTCGGCGCCAGCGCCCACCACCAGAGCGACGATCGACACGACAATGAGAGCGCCGACGGATGCGGAGGCCAGCA
>JBDKJR010000075.1:0-3379 GCA_039796515.1 Actinomycetota bacterium | reverse complement strand
TCGCCGTGGGACGACTATGCCGAGATCACTCTCGAACCCGAAGCGCGATGGGCCTTCGACGAAGCGATCGCGGGTTTGGCCGCGCTCGGGCACGGCATCGACGACATCGCCCTCGACCCCGAACCCGACTACGGCCACCACTTTCGCACGGTCTGGATGGCGAGTGCCGCGGGAGTGCCGGCCCGAACGCCCGACGAACTCGCCCTGCTCGAGCCACTCACCGCGTGGCTTGTTGGTCAGGGTCGTGCGCTGTCAGCCGAGACGCTCGCCGAGGCCCTCGAGTGGCTCACCGCCTTTGAGCGGCGGGTAATCGCACGACTCTCGACGGTCGACGCCGTGCTCACGCCCGCCCTGGCGATGACGCCGCGCCCTCTCGGTTGGTACGACGCGACGGATGCCGACCGCAACTTCACGCAGCAAGTGCAGTACACGCCCTTCACGAGTTTCGTGAACGTCGCGGGGCTGCCCGCGCTGACTCTGCCCGTCGGCCTCACGCCGGAGAGCTCGGATCAGCCAGGGCTCCCCATGGGCGTGCAGCTCATCGGCCGTCCCGGCGGCGACGCCACCCTTCTCGCGCTCGGGGCGCAGTGGGAGCGCGCGCGGGGGGCGCACCGCATCCACCCGCCGCAGTGGTAGCGGCTCGAGCTAGCGGTAGCCACCTTTTTCGAGGCCGGCTTCGACCTCGAAGCGGTTGTGCCGGGCATCCTGACCCGCAGCGATGTACAACGGAATGAAGGCGAGTCCGTACTTTTTCCACTGGGCACGGTGCACGGCCTCGTGTTCGAGCACCTCATCGCGCGTGTTGTCGCGCGTGAGATAGGCGGCCCCGATGGTCGTGCCGCCGCGGCCGAAGGCCCAGCTGGGCATGCCCGCGCATACGATGACGCCGCCGCGGCGAGAGACCTTGAAGCCTCCCGCGAGCGCGCCCCACGTGACGCCGACGGCGGTCGCGAACCAATAGCCCGGGCGGGCGACGACGGGATGCAGTCCGATTGCCCGCAGGGCGCGGTTGCGGGCAAGGCGGTCAACAGCGCGGGCGGCGCGGCCCTTCTTCGGTGGGGGTGAGGTGGTCACGGGCGGCCATATCCTTCCAACAATCGAAGCCACATTTCACTGAGCGTGGGGTACGAGGGCACGGCATGCCACAGCCGCGCGATGGGTACCTCGCCGACGATGGCGATCGTCGCGGCGTGCAACAGTTCACCCACGTCGTCGCCCACCATCGTGACGCCCACAATCACCCCGCGGTCGTCGTCAACGACCATGCGGGCTGTGCCGCGATAGTCGTCGCCGTGCACGGTCGCTCCCGCGAGCCAGCCGAGCTCGTAATCGACGACGCGCGTATTCAGGCCCCGGCGCTCGGCCTCCGCGGCGGTGAGCCCCACGCTCGCCACTTCGGGGCTCGTGAAGGTCACGTGCGGCACCGCATTGTGGTCGGCGGTCGCAACGTGGGTGCCCCAGGGGCTGTCGTCGACGGATGCTCCGCGCGCGCGTGCCGCAATCACATCACCCGCGGCCCGAGCCTGGTACTTGCCCTGGTGTGTCAAGAGCGCGCGCTTATTCACGTCACCGACGGCATAGAGCCAGTCGAATCCGCGCACGCGCAGGGTGTCGTCGACCTCGAGCCAATCACCGGGCGCGAGCCCCACGGTCTCGAGCCCGAGGTCGCTCGTGGCCGCAGCGCGGCCCGTGGCCACGACCACTTCGTCGACCTCGATGACGCGACCGCCGGGCAGGGTCAGGGTGACCGTGCCATCGCTGGCGCGATCCACACGCTCGGGGCTCGAGCCGAGCAGCACCTCAGCCCCGTCCGCACGCAAGCGCTCGGCCACCGCTGCGCCCGCGAAGTCGTCGACGCCCGCGAGCAATCCGCTGCGCGCGAGCAGGGTCACCGCGCTGCCGAGAGACACGAACGCCGTGGCCATTTCGCAGCCGACCACGCCACCGCCGATGATCGCGAGCCGCGCGGGCACGTGGTCGGTGCTCGTGATGTCGCGGGAGGTCCAGGGCCGAGCATCCGCCAGGCCTTCAATGGGCGGCATCGCGGCGGTGCTTCCCGTGCAGATGGCCACGGCGTGCGTGGCCGTGACCGTGCGCATTGAACCGTCGGCGGCGGTGATGACGACGCGGCGCTCGCCGTCGAGCCGTGCGTGACCGCGCGCGAGGGCGATGCCGGTCTTCTGCAGCCAGCGCACTTGGCCGGCGTCGTTCCACTCGCTCGCCACGGCATCTCGGCTGGCGAGCACCGCGGCGGCGTCGAGGTCACCCGTCACGGCCGCCCGAGCGCCCGGCACGGCATGAGCGGCGCGCAACACGCTCGCAGCTCTCAAGAGCGCCTTCGAGGGCATGCACGCCCAATACGAGCACTCACCCCCGACGAGTTCGCCCTCGACGATGAGCACGCTGAGCCCGCCCTGCACCGCACGATCGGCAACGTTCTCGCCGACGGCTCCCGCACCGATGACGATCACGTCATAGGTATCGAGTGCGGCGAAGTCGGTGCTGGCCGTCGTCGTGAGGGGGCGCATAGGCCTACCGTCCCACGAACTCCGGTTCGGTGCGAGTGAGAAAGGCCTGCATGCCGATGGCGGCGTCTTTCGTTTGCGCGAGACGCACGAGTTCGCGGGGCAGTTGCACCTCAGCGGCCGCATCGCCCTCGCGCACGGCGAGTCGCGCGTTCGCGAGCGTCGCCTGCACGGCGAGGGGGGCCTGCGCCGCGATCCGACCCGCGAGCTCGCGGGCGCGCTGAAGCTGGGCACCCGGCGCCACGACCTCTTGCACGAGGCCCATGCGGTGCGCCTCGGCGGCGTCGAAGCGGTCGCCCGTGAGCATCCACCGCATTGCGTTTCCCCACCCGGCTGCCGCGGCGAAACGGGTGGTGGCCCCGCCGAACGGCAGAATCGCGCGCGCCACTTCGAGTTGGGCGAACACGGTGTCGTCAGCGGCAACCACGATGTCGCTCGCGAGTGCGAGCTCGACGCCGAGAGTCAAGCACGTGCCCTGCACCGCGAGCACGACGGGCTTGCTGACGCGCGTGCCATCCATACCCCAGGGGTGAATACCGCCCTCGGGCACCATCGCGAGCCCCTGCGGGCCGATGCGCGGCACGACGTCGGCCAGGTCGAGCCCGCCCGTGAAGTGGTCGCCGTGCGCGAAAACGACGCCGACGCGCAGTTCGGGGTCACGGTCGAGCTCGCCATAGGCGAGAGCCAATTGTTCGAGCATCGCCACGTCGGCGGCATTGCGCTTATCCGGACGGTTGAGCCCGATCAGCAACACGTGGCCGTCGCGCTCGACCGTGACTCGCTCGGGGGTGGGTGACGTCGACGTCTCGCTCATGCCCGCCACTGTAGCCAGAGGCTCATGTCGGATGCCCGCT
>JBDKJR010000074.1:0-12356 GCA_039796515.1 Actinomycetota bacterium | reverse complement strand
TGACGCCCTGCGCCCACAGGCGTTGAACCGCGACTGCCGAGTTGGGGTGGTCGATCGTCAGGTGGCTGCCGCGGCGCGCAGCGTCGCGGGGTGTGCTGACCGTCGCGGCGTGAATGAGCGTGTCGACGAGTTCGATGGCGTAGCTCGTGAGGGCGATCGACTTCTCGCGAATCGCCGCGATGCCCGCCGCCTCGATGAGCGTGAGCATCTCGCCGAGCGCGACCATGCCGAGAATCGGCGGGGTGCCGCTCACGAGTGAGGCGACGCCGGGGGCGGGCGAGTAGCCCTCGGTCATCGAGAACGGCGCGGCGGCTCCGAGCCAACCGGGAATCGGATTACGCAGGGTGTCGTGGTGCCGCGCGGCGACGTAGGCCCAGGCGGGGGCACCCGGGCCACCGTTCAAGTACTTGTACGAGCAGCCCACGGCGTAGTCCACGCCCCAGGCGTCGAATTCGAGCGGAACAGACCCGACGGCGTGCGAGCAATCCCAGATCATGAGCGCGCCCGCCGCTTGCACCGTCTCCGTGACCACGGGCATGTCAGCCCACCAGGCGCTGCGGTATGCGACACCGCTGAACAGGGCGGCGATGGTGCGCGGGCCCACGACCTCGGCAGCGAGCTCGGGGGTGATGCCGGCGTCGAGCGGAGCATCCACCCACCGCACTGTCAGCCCGTGGTCGAGAGCGATGCGCTCGATGATGAACCGGTCGGTCGGAAACTCGTCGCTGAGCATGACGAGCTCGTCACGGCCGGGCCGAGCCGCGATCGCGGCGCGCAGCACCTTGAAGATGAGCACGCTCGTCGAGTCGGCCACGATCGTCTGACCGGATGCTGCGCCGAGGCACGCCGCCCCGATGCGGTCGCCCAGCTCGGCCGGGCGGGTGAGCCACAGTTCGTCCCAGCCGCGGATGAGCCGCCCGGCCCACTCCGTGCGCACGAAGGTCTCGAGGGCGGCGGGCACGCTCGCCACCGGGCGCCCGAGTGAATTGCCGTCGAGGTAGGCGACGAGGTCGTCGCCCGGCACGAAGCGCGCGACGTGCGCGGCCAACGGGTCGGCGGCGTCGAGCACAGCGGCGCGGGCGCGCAGTTCAGCGGGGTTGGGGCTCATGCGGCGAGCCTACCTGCGCCGGAAAGGCGTCGATCGGTCACTGGTTACCGACCGTCACCCGACGACCTGTAACGAGTGACCGATCGACGCCACTCCGTGCACCGGGATGCTCGCTCGACAGTCGCGCGAGCGTCAGGCTGCCGCGAATGCGAGGCCCGGGCGCTGCACGGCAAGGCGCACGTCGTCGCCGACCTCGGGCAGCTCGACCGCGGCCATGCGCATGAGCACGGAGGGGCCATCCACGAGGTCGGCCGTAATCATGGCGTCGTGACCGGCGTAGGAAATGCTCGCGACGCGCGCATCGGCACCCGCGGCGGCCTGGGCGAGCAGGTCGGGGCGCGGAACGATCCACTCGGGCCGCAGCATGAGCCGCACAGTGTCGCCGTCGGCGGGCGCGAAGCCCACGGCCGAGGCTTCGACCGAGCCCAGGGCGCACAGCACGCGACCACTGCGCCACTGGCCGGCCAGCTCGACGACGTCGCCGACAAACGAGGCGACCCAGTCGCTCGCGGGCTGCTGGTAGATCTCTTCGGGCGTGCCGAACTGGGCTAGGCGGCCGTCGTGCAGCACCGCGACGCGGTCGGCCAGCGTGAGCGCTTCTTCTTGGTCGTGCGTCACGAGCACCGAGGTCGTGCCTTGCGCGCGCAGCAACTCGGCAACCTCGCGACGAAGGCCCGTGCGCAGCTGCGTGTCGAGCGCGGCAAACGGTTCATCGAGCAACAAGAGATCGGGGCGCGGCGCGAGCGCGCGAGCGAGGGCCACGCGCTGGGCTTGGCCGCCCGAGAGCTGGTTGGGCGCACGGCCCGTGTAGTCGTCGAGGCCCACGAGGTGCGCGAGTTCGGCGATGCGCTCGGCACGCGCTGAACCTCGCGCGCGCGGCACGGCAAAGCCGATGTTGTCGCCGACCGACAGGTGCGGAAAGAGCGAGGCCTCTTGCGGCACCCAGCCCACGCCGCGCTTCTCGGGCGCCACGGTGCGGCCCGCGCGAGAGATCTCGCGCTCACCGATCGTGATCGAGCCCGATTGCACGGGCAAGAGTCCGGCGATCGCGAGCAACAGCGTGGTCTTGCCGCAGCCCGAGGGGCCCAGCACGGCGACCAATTCCCCACTGCGGATGCTCAGCGAGACGTCGTCAATCGCGAGCGTTGACCCGTGGGTCACGCTCACACCATCGACGACGAGGTCGCTCACAACTCCTCCTTGGCTGAACTGCGCACGCCCGACAAAATCACCGCGGGTACCGCCGCGACGAGCACGAGTAGGGCTGCATAGGGTGCCGCGGCGCCGAACTCGAACACCACCGTGCGGTTCCACAGTTCGGTCGCGAGCGTCTGCGTGCCCGTCGGGCGCAACAGCAGCGTCGCCGGCAATTCTTTCATGGTCGCGATGGCAACCAGCAGGGCGCCGATGCCCACACTCGGTAGCGCGAGCGGAACCGTCACGCGCCACCACGCTTGTAGCGGCGACATGCCGAGGGTGCGCGCGACCGACACGAGTCGCGGAGGCACATCGCCGAGCCCCGCCCGCATGGTGCCGATCGCTTTCGGCATGAAGAGCACGGCATAGGCGAAGACGAGCACCGCCAGGCTTTGGTAGAGCACCGGCACGACCGCGAGCGAGAAGAAGACGAGCGACAGCCCGACCACGATGCCCGGGAGGGCGTGGCCGAGGTATCCGACCGACTCGATGACCGTGACGAGCCGGCCGCGATAGCGGGCGGCGAGCGCCGCAATGGGCACCGCGAGCAGCACCGCGAGCAGCGCGGCCGCCACGGCGACGCCGATGGTTGAGCCGACCGCTTCGAGCAACCGAGGCACGTCGATCGCCCGCAGGGTTGCCGCATCGAGCAGGCGCGAGAGCAGGGCGAGCAAGGGCACCGCCACACCGATGATCGGGGCGACGGCGACGACGGGAAGCAGCGAGACGAGCATCCCGCGCCCGACAGAACGGGGGGCGACGGCGCGGGCGGCCGCGCGCGGAAGCTGGCGGCGCGCGGCGCGCTCGCCCGCCACGACCACGAGCGCGAGCACGACGAGCAGCAGCGCGAGCGTTGCCGCTTGGGCGCGGTCGAAGCTCGCCGAGTACGCGGCGTTGATGCCCCAGGTCAGGGTCGGAAACCGCATCATCGCGACGAGACCGAAGTCGCTCAAGGCATAGAGCGCGACGAGCAGCGAGCCCGCGATCGCGGCGGGCCGAACACTCGGCCAGGTCGCGACGAGAAACGCGCGCAGCGGCCCGCGACCGAGAGTGCGCGCGACGCCTTCGAGGTCACCGGATGCTCCGCGCAAGGCCGCCGCCACCGGCAGCGTCACATACGGAACCGTCACCGCGGTCAGCAGCAGCCAGCTCGGCACGAAACCGTTGAGACCCGGGATCACCACGAGCCACCCGTACCCCGCGAGGTACGACGGCACCGCAAGCGGCAGGGCCGAGATCAGCAGCCATGTGCGCGCGAACAGCACCCGCACGCGCGTGAGCACGAACGCCACGGCCGTGCCGAGCACGAGCGCCGTCGCCGTCGTCGCCGCGGCGAGGCCGAGCGAGTTGGCGGCGTACTCGAGCACG
Organism: Actinomycetota bacterium; assembly: GCA_039796515.1. Taxonomy (GTDB): domain Bacteria; phylum Actinomycetota; class Actinomycetes; order Actinomycetales; family Microbacteriaceae; genus Microcella. The sequence goes on along the minus strand of JBDKJR010000074.1, from coordinate 8,683 downwards.
CGAGGGCGCGCGAGCGTCTCGATGACCGCTGCAAGCCCCGCCTCGGCGGCGCGCACGACGAGATACACGAGCGGGATCGCCGCGGCCGAGGCGGCGACGATCGCTGCGGCGACGAGCCAGAGCGGTGCGCGCGGCGAGCGCGCGGAGGCAGAACGCCGCAGCGCCGCGGGCAGGGCCCGGGCATCCGGACCCCCCGCGGCGCGCGAGGGTCGCTCCGGCGCGATGGTCATGGCTCTAGTGCATCACGTTTCTGCTGGTGGTCGGCAGAGACCGAAGTCCTGCCATCGCCCGCTAGATGAGGCCCGCGTCGGCGAGCAGTCGCTGGGTCGTGGCGAGGTCGTCGAGGTCGCTCAAGTCGAGCTCGGGGTTCACGAGGCTCTCGAGGCTCGGCAGCCCCTCGGGCGCGGCGACTGCCGGCAGCAGCGGGTATTCGAACGTCGTGTCGACGAAGTACTGCTGGGCCGCCTCAGACACGAGGTAGCGCACAAACTCGAGAGCGTCGGCGTCGGTTTCGCTTCCGGCGAGGATGCCCGCGCCACTCACATTGACGATCGCACCCGCGTCGCCCGACGCCAAGAACTTAATCTGCGCGCGCATGTTCTCGGCGCCCGCTTCGGCGGCCGCGGCGTACCAGTAGTAGTGGTTGATGAGCCCGAGCTCGACGGCACCCTCATCGACCGCGGTCAGAATTTGGCTGTTGCCTTCGAAGATCTGCGGGCTGTTGGCGGCGAGCGCCGAGACCCACTCGGCGGCCACATCGTCGCCCTCGAGCACGCGCAAAGCCGTCACGAACGACTGGAAGCTCGCGTTGGTGGGAGCAACCGCGAGGCGACCCTTCCACTCGTCGGCGACGTACTCGTCGATCGTGTCCGGCAGCTCATCGGCGGTGAACCGCTCGCCGTCGTAGACGACCACGCGCGCGCGGCCCGTGACGCCGACCCACGTGCCGTCGGTCGACGTGAAGCCCGCCGGAATCGCGCTCGTCACATCGTCGGGAAGAGTCGAGAAGAGCCCGGCCTGGCTGAGGGCGCCGAGCGCTCCGGCATCCTGCGAGAGAAAGACGTTGGCGGGGGTGGCCGCGCCCTCTTCGAGCAGCAGAGCGCCGAGCTCGGCGGTGTTGCCGTAGCGCACGTCGACGACAATGCCGGTCTCTTCGGTGAACTGGTCGATGAGCGGCTGCACGAGCTCTTCATCGCGGCCCGAGTAGAGCGTGAATTGCCCGTCGGCCGTGGGCACAATCGGCATGGCGTCGTCGGTGTCGGCGGGCGCCGCGCAGCCCGCCAGCAGCAGTGCGGTGGCGGCGAGGGCGGCGAACGACAGAGGTGCGGTGACACGCATGAGGGGATGCTCCAGAACTCACAAAGGGACCAAGACCGGCGACGCTGCCGCAGGTAAGGTTAGCCTTACTTTACCTGGCGCGCCAGTCGGGATGCCCGCCTCCTGCCACTCTCCCAGCCGGTGCCCTACGCTCGCGGTGTGGACGCCATCGACTACCGCATCATCGACCAGCTGCGGCAGAACGCCCGCGCGGGCTACGGCGACATCGGCGATGTCGTCGGGCTCTCGGCCTCGGCCGTCAAGCGCCGCGTCGACCGGCTCGTTGCCGACGGCGTCATTCGCTCGTTCACGGTGCAGGTCGACCCCGCCGTCGACGGCATGGCCGTCGAGGCCTATGTCGAACTGTTTTGCCGCGGCACGGTCGCGCCCGACGAGCTCAAGCGCATCCTCTCGGCCGTTCCCGAAGTCGTCGACGCCGGAACCGTTACGGGCGACGCCGACGCGATCGTGCACATTCGCTCGCGCGACATTCCCTCTCTCGAGGATGCTCTCTAACGCGTGCGCGTCGCCCCCAACGTCGACCACACGCGCAGCGCGATCATCCTCACGCGGTTGATCGACCGCCGCCACCAATAAGACTCGTAGGCATGATCGTCACGATTGACGCCAGCGCGTCAACGCCCCCCTACGAGCAGATTCGCGTGCAAGTGCGCGACGCTGTCGCGGGCGGGCTGCTGGCGGCCGGCGCGAAACTGCCGACCGTGCGCGCGCTCGCCGACGAACTGGGGCTCGCCGTCAACACGGTCGCGCGCGCCTACCGCGAGCTCGAAACCGACGGCATCATCGAGACCCACGGACGAGCCGGCTCATTCGTCGCGCCGCAGGGCGATGCCGGGCAGCGGCAAGCCCAGGTCGCGGCGCGCGAGTTCGTCGAGCGAGCCCGGCGGCTCGGGCTCGACGACGCGAGCGCGCTCGAACTCGTGCGCGCGGCTCAGCGCGGCTGAGCATCCAGCGCCTGATACCGCGACTACAACTCGAGCGCCGCCATCGCCGGAAACGGGTTGCCGAAGCGGTGCGCCGTGATCGAGACGGCTTGCTCGCGCACAAACGGCAACAGTTCGACGCGGCCCGAGGCCGTGACGGCGCCCGACCAGATCGCGACGTCGGGGTCTCCCCCGAGCGCCTCCATGAGCTCGCTCGCGCGCTCGGTGCCGCTGGGCGCAATCAGACGGATGCGGGCGGGGCGCACCTCGAGCATCCGCTCGCTGAAGCGCGCATCCGTTTCAATCGCGATCGACGCCACGCGCAGTGGCGAGATGGCACTTTCGAGCAGCGCGAGCAAACTCACCGGCAGCGGCGTGGCACTGCTCAGGTCGACGCGCGACCCGGCGCGGGTGGCGGCGAGCAGCACGCGCACGAGGTCGGCCATCGCGGCACCCTCGGCCGCGCGCACCGTCACGGGCGTGCGGCGGTAGCGCAGCACGTTCCGCTCGACAACGTGGCCCGCGGCAGCGCCGAGCTGGCTCGCGTCGCGGGCGATGCCGAACTCGTCGTCCCACGCGCGCTGGTCGCTCACCGCGCCCGCGCGAGCCGCATCGAAGCCCGCGAAGTCGAGCCCCGGCTGGCTGGCCTCGAGCACTTCGCGCACGCCGCGATCGAGGCCTGTGAGGCTCAGGTTCTGGCGAGGCTTTCGCGCGACGGGGCTGAACGAGCCAAAGCCCATCACGTAGGAGGGGCCGCCCGCTTTCGTCGAGCCGCCGACACTCGAACGCTTCCAGCCGCCGAACGGCTGACGGCGCACGATCGCGCCCGTAATGCCGCGGTTGACGTAGAGGTTGCCCGCCTCGACGTGGTCGAGCCAATACGCAACCTCCTCGGTGTCGAGTGAGTGCAGGCCCGCCGTGAGGCCGAAGGCCGTGGCGTTTTGCAGGTCGAGGGCCTCGTCGAGCGTTCGCGCGCGCATGAGGCCGAGCACGGGGCCGAAATACTCCGTGGTGTGGAAGGCACTGCCCGCCACAACGCCGCGACGCACGCCCGGGCTCCACAGCTCGCCCGAGGCGTCGAGCGCGCGCGGCTCGATGAGCCACTGCTCGCCCTCGCCGAGCACGGTGAGCGCGTCGAGCAGTTTGCCCGAGGCGCGTTCGATGAGCGGCCCGACGACCGCGGTGGGGTCGAGGGGGCGACCGACGCGCAGCGTGCGCACGGCATCCACGAGCTGGCGTTCGAAGCGAGCCGAGGTGCCGACCGAGCCAACGAGAATCGCGAGCGAGGCGGCCGAGCACTTTTGGCCCGCGTGGCCAAAGGCGCTCTTCACGAGGTCGGCAACGGCAAGGTCGATGTCGGCGCTCGGCGTGATGACGATCGCGTTCTTGCCGCTCGTCTCGGCGAGCACCGGCAGGTCGGGGCGCCACGAGCGGAACAACTCCGCGGTCTGCCAGGCCCCCGTCAGCACGACACGGTCAAGCGCCGGGTGCGCGATGAGCGCCTGGCCCACCTCGTTTTCGGGCGCGTCGACGAAGCGCAGCACCTCGCGCGGCACCCCGGCATCCCACAGCGCCTCGACCATGACGGCCGCGCTGCGACGCACGGGCGGCGCGGGCTTGATGATGACGGCACTGCCCGCGGCGAGCGCCGCGAGCACTCCGCCGGCCGCAATCGCGACGGGAAAGTTCCACGGCGGGGCAACCACCGTCAGGCGCACGGGGGCAAACGTCGCGTCGTCGATGCGCGCGAGATCACGCGCGCTCTCGGCGTAGTAGTGCGCAAAGTCGATGGCCTCGCTCACCTCGGGGTCGCCCTCGGCGAGCGTCTTGCCGGCTTCGGCGACCATCACTTCGAGCAGGTCGGCGCGGCGGGCCGCGAGCAGGTGACAGACGGCGTGCAGGATGCCCGCACGCTCTTCGACCGACCGCGCAGCCCACCCGGCCGCGGCCTCGCGCGTGTCGGCAACGATGCGCTCGACGGCAATGACCGAGTCCACGCCGCTCGCGTCGACGAGTGCGGCGCCACGGGTTGTCGTGGCGGCTCGCTCGAGGATTGCCCGCGCCCACGCGCGGTTGCCCGGCAGAGCGACGTCGGTGTCGGGGGTGTTCTCAAAGCCAGCGTGAACGCCGCCCGGCTCGGGCAGCGCAGCCGACTCGAGCTGCTCGGCAAGCCGGTTCTGCACGCGGTGAGGCTCCGGCGCGGCGGGCGCGGCCTTCACGCTCGCGAGCGCGTCGCGAAAACGCTGTTCTTCGCGCTCGAAGATCTCGGGCGAGTTCGTGAGCTCGAAGACGCCCGAGAGAAAGTTCTCGGTGCTCGCGTTCTCTTCGAGGCGGCGAATCAGGTAGCTGATGGCCGACTCGAAATCGCGCGGGTGCACGACGGGCGTGTAGAGCAACAGGTGCCCGACCGTGCGACGCACGGCCGCGGCCTGGTCGGGAGCCATGCCGAGCAGCATCTCGACCTCGACGCGGTCGCTCACGCCACGGCTCTCGGCGAGCAACCACGCCCACGCGATGTCGAAGAGGTTGTGGCCCGCGAGGCCGATGCGCACCGCGTCCACTCGATCGGGGCGCAGAGCCAACTCGAGCACGCGCTTGTAGTTGGCGTCGGTGTCGCGCTTGCTGGGCAGCACGGCGACGGGCCAATCGTGCAGCGCAGCATCCACGCGCTCCATGGCGAGGTTGGCGCCCTTGACGACACGCACCTTGATGCCCGCCCCGCCGGCGGCGCGGCGCTCCTGGGCCCACGCCGTGAGGCGTTCGAGGGCGGGCACCGCCTCGGGCAGGTAGGCCTGCAGCACGATGCCGGCCTCGTACTGCCGCAGCGAGGGCCGGTCGAGCAGTCGCTGAAAGACCTCGATGGTCAGGTCGAGGTCGCGAAACTCTTCCATGTCGAGGTTGAGAAAGGTGGGGGTCACGCCGAGCGCCGCGGTTTCGTAGAGCGGCACGAGGCGGTCGACGACGCGATCGACCGTCTCGTCGAACGCCCACATGCTCAATTGGCTCACGACGGCCGAGACCTTGACCGAGACGTAGTCGACGTCGGGGCGCTTGACGAGCTCGGTGATGCCCGCGAGGCGTCGGTCGGCCTCGCCGTCGCCGAGCACGGCTTCGCCGAGCAGGTTGATGTTGAGCCGGTCGCCCTGGCCCTGCAAGCGCGCGAGCGTGCGGTCAAGTCGTGCGGGCGTCGCGTCGACGACGAGGTGCCCCACCATGCCGCGCAGCACGCGGCGCGCGATCGGCACGATCGGCCAGGGGGCGATGCGGGCAAGGGGGCCGCCGATGGCAATGAGCACGCGCAGAGGCCAGGGCAAGAAGCTCGGGATGCGCGCCGCCAGCTGTTCGAGATTGCGCGCCGCAACGCCCAGGTCGTCGGGTCGCGCGACCCGGTCGACGAAGCCAATGGCAAAGTCGAGCCCCACCTCGTCGTGCAGCAGCCCGGCCAAGCGCGCCGCGCCCGCGTCGGGCTGCGTGCCCTCCGTGTGCTCGAGCCACTGCCGCACGAGAGCGACCGCGGCGTCGGCATCGGGCTGAATGGGCTGCTTCTGGCTCGTGGTCATGCGTTCAGTCTGGCCTGTCGTGCTGTGTGCGAAAAGTGATGATTGTCGTACACTCTTGTTCGGTTTTCTCGAACAATGACAAGGGGCACCGCATGCTCGATCTCAAGCGCCTCTCGCTGCTGCGCGAAGTCGAGCGCCGCGGAACTCTGCACGCCGTCGCGCGCGCACTGTCATACAGCCCCTCGACGATTTCGCAGCAGTTGGGGCTGCTCGAGCGCGAGGCCGGGGTCGCCCTGCTCGAACGCTCGGGGCGCCGGGTGCACCTCACCGCGGCCGGCCAGCTGCTCGTCGCCCGCTCGAGTGCCTTGCTCGACGAGTTTGAGCAGCTCGAGGCCGACCTCGTCGCCGCGAGCGCGACCGTCACGGGCACCGTGCGACTCGCCGTCTTTCAGTCGGCCGCGCTCGGCATCGTTCCGCGCGCCCTGAGCCTGCTCGCCGCCGAGCATCCGCAATTGCGCGTCGAGATCACGCAACGCGAACCCGAGAGCGCCCTCGACGAGGTCTGGGCCCGCACGTTCGACCTCGTGATCGCCGAAGAGTATCCGGCCCACTCGGCTCCGCTGCGGCGTGACCTTGAGCGCGCACCGCTCGGGCGCGATGCCCTACGACTCGGCGTGGCCCCCGACAGCGCGGTGAGCTCGATCACCGACGCGGCCCGCTTGGCATGGGTCATGGAGCCCCGCGGTACGGCCAGCCGACACTGGGCCGAGCAAACCTGCCGACTCGCCGGGTTCGAGCCCGATGTGCGCTTCGAGACGGCCGACCTGCAAGCGCACGTGCGGCTCGTTGAAGCGGGTCACGCCGTGGCCCTGCTGCCCGACCTCGTGTGGGCGGGGCGCGCGCCGACCGTGTCACTCATCACGCTCGCGGGCGACCCACATCGCACGCTGTTTACCGCGGCGCGAGCATCCACCGCGGGTCGCCCCGCCATTGCCGCAGTGCGGGACGTTCTCGCGCGCTCCGTGATCGCCGCACCCTAGGGCCACGGATTCTCGGCCCGCTCGCGCCCCCGCCGGATACGCTGGCGCCATGACCGAGCACCGTGATGTCGTCATCATTGGCGGGGGCCACAACGGCCTGACCGCCGCCGCCTACCTGGCGCAGGCCGGGCTCGAGGTGCAGGTGCTCGAGCGCCTCGACGTGCTCGGCGGCGCCGCCATCTCGGCCGACACCTTTGTGGGGGTGGATGCCCGGCTGAGCCGCTACTCGTACCTCGTGAGCCTGCTCCCCCAGCGCATCATCGACGACCTGGGCTTGCAGATCGAGCTCGCGCCGCGCCGCTACAGCTCGTACACCCCGCTGCCCGGTGGCGACACGGGCCTTCTGGTGGACAACCACGACGCGCTCGCGACGGCCGAGAGCTTTGCGTCCCTCGGCGCGGGCGACGATGCCGTGGCGTGGGCGCGCTTCTACGAGGGCACGCAGCACCTCGCTCGCGCGCTGTTTCCGACCGTCACCGATCCGCTCCTCACGCGCTCCGAAGCGCGGTCGGCCGTCGTCGCCGCCGCGGAATCGGCGGGCATTGATGGTGCTGCGCTGTGGGATGCCCTCATCGAGCAGCCCGTCGGCCGCACGATCGCCGACACCTTCAGCAACGACCTCGTGCGTGGTGTCGTCTACACCGACGCGATCATCGGCACCTTCGCCCCGAACGACGACCCCACGCTTCTCGCCAACCGCTGCTTTCTCTACCACGTCATCGGGGGTGGAACCGGCGACTGGAACGTTCCCGTCGGCGGCATGGGCGCGGTGTCGGGCGAACTCGAGCGGGCTGCGCGGCTCGCGGGCGCGACGCTCACGACGGGGGCAGAGGTGCTCGCGCTGAGCTCCGACCGCACGGTGCGCTGGCGCGACGCGGCGGGCATCGAGCACGAGACGAGCGCGGAGCACGTGCTCGTGAACTGCTCTCCGCACGAGCTCGCGCGGCTCATGGCGGCGGGCGATGAGAGCCCCGCATCCGCATCGGATGGCCTCGCCGTGCCGCCCGCCGAGGGGGCCCAGGTCAAGGTCAACCTGCTGTTGACGCGACTGCCGCGCTTGCGCGATGCGAGCGTCGACCCGGCCGCGGCGTTCGGGGGCACGTTCCACATCAACGAGACCTTCAGCCAACTGCAGCGCGCCTACGACGAAGCGGCGGCGGGCGAGGTGCCGAGCGTGATTCCGGCCGAGATCTATTGCCACTCGCTCACCGACCCGAGCATTCTCGGCCCCGAGCTGCGCGCGAGCGGCGCGCAGACCCTCACGGTGTTCGCTCTGCACGTGCCCGACCGGCTGCTCACCGAGGGGACGAACGACGCGATGCGCGAGCGCCTGCAACGTGCCGTGCTCGACTCGCTCAACTCGGTGCTCGCCGAGCCGATCGAGAGCCTGCTCATGACCGACGGCAACGGCAACCCCTGCGTCGAAACCAAGACCACGCGCGACCTCGAGCACGTGCTGCGCTTGCCGGGCGGCAGCATCTTTCACGGCGACCTCTCGTGGCCGTGGGCCGAGGACGGCGACGCGCTCGACACCCCCGCTCGCCGCTGGGGCGTCGACACAGGCATTCCCGGCGTGCTGCTGTGCGGCTCGGGCGCGCGTCGCGGCGGAGCCGTGAGCGGCATCGCGGGCCACAACGCCGCCATGGCCGTGCTCGAATCGCGATGACACCGTCTCGGCAGCGCCGACGCGTCGGGCTCGGGATGCTCGCCGCCACCACCGCGCTGCTGCTGAGTGCGTGCACCGCGGGCCCGGGAGTTGCCCCGCTCGAGCCCGCGCCCGATCCCACGCTCTTCACCCTCCCGCCGGAGGGCCGCATCGACTACCAGCTCGGCGGAGCCTCCGAGCCGGCCCCCGGCGTGACGCTCGTCGTGCGTGACGCGA
>JBDKJR010000073.1:0-2512 GCA_039796515.1 Actinomycetota bacterium | reverse complement strand
GCGATCGCGCCTATCAAGAACGTGCTCGACCTCACCGAGAAGAACTGGGTGCCGTTCATGCTCTCGCTGCAGAACGCCATCGAGTCGCAAACGACGCTCGCCGACCTGGCGCGCGTTCGCGTGCCGATCGATCTCGTTTATGGCGCACTCGATCCCTTCCTTGCGCCGGGCGGTTTGGCCATCGTGCAGCAATTGCGGCACGTGCGCGCCACGCGCGTCTCAGGGGTTGCGCACATCATGCGCCCCACGCTCGCGAAAGCGGTCGCGCGCGTCATCGAGGCGTCGCCCGCGCCCTGGGGAGCCTCGAACGGAGAATAGGCTGACGCCATGAAGACTTCGATTCTCGGTCGCACCGGCGCGACCGTTTCCTCCATCGGCCTTGGCACCTGGCAGCTCGGCGCCGACTGGGGCGACGTCAGCGAAGCGGATGCCCACGCGGTGCTCGACGCCGCCGTCGAGTCGGGCGTCACGATGTTCGACACTGCTGACGCCTATGGCGATGGCCGCAGCGAACAGCTCATTGCGACCTACCTGAAGCAGCGCCCCGACGCCAAGGTCTTCGTCGCCACGAAGATGGGCCGCCGCGTGGCGCAGACGGTCGAGAACTATTCCACCGAGAACTTCCGAGCCTGGAGCGACCGCAGCCGCCGCAACCTCGGGGTCGACACTCTCGACCTCGTGCAGTTGCACTGCCCGCCCACGCCCGTCTACTCGATCGACCGCGTCTACGACGACCTCGACCAGTTGGTTGACGAGGGCGTCATGAAGAACTACGGCGTGAGCGTCGAGACCGCGGCCGAGGCCCTCACGGCTATTGCGCGCCCGAATGTGGCGAGCGTGCAGATCGTGCTCAACGCCTTTCGCCTCAAGCCGCTCGACGAAGTGCTGCCCGCCGCGATCGCCGCGGGCGTCGGCATCATCGCGCGCGTGCCGCTCGCTTCGGGCCTGCTGAGCGGTCGCTACACGAAAGACACCGTCTTTGCCGAGAACGACCACCGCACCTACAACCGCGACGGTTCGCACTTCGACCAGGGCGAGACCTTCTCGGGCGTTGACTACGCCACCGGTGTCGAGGCTGCGGTCGAGTTCTCGGCGCTCGCCGCTGAGCACGGCCTGCAGCCGGCCACGGCCGCGCTCGCGTGGCTCGCGCAACTGCCCGGCGTGAGCACGGTCATTCCCGGGGCGCGGTCGGCCGAGCAGGCGCGCGCCAATGCTGCCGCCGGCGAGGTCGCCGAACTCGGTCCCGAGTTCCACGCCCGCGTCGTGGAACTCTACGACCGCCGCATTCGCGCGACCGTGCACGACCGCTGGTAGCGAGCGCGCGGTGACGACGAGCGCAGGCTCCGCATCCGGTCGCCGGGGATTGGGGCGCACGTTCGCGACGATCTTTACCGCCAACCTCGCCTCGAGCCTGGGCGACGGCATTGCCCGCACGGCCTCGCCGCTGCTCGCTGCGCGGTTGACCGACGACCCGATCTTGATCGCGGGAATCGGTGCGGTCGCGATGCTCCCATGGCTGTTCTTTGCCGTGCCCGCGGGCGTGCTCGTCGACCGAATGGATCGCCGCCAAGCGCTCGCGCTCGCGGCCGGCGTGCGCACGGCCCTCGCGGTCATGCTCGTCGTGCTCGTGGCGATGAACGCGCTCACGATCTGGTGGCTCTATCTCGTGATCTTCGTTTATGGCGTGTGCGAGACGCTCTATGACGGAGCGATTCGCGCGGTCGTGCCGAGCGTCGTGCCCAAGAAAGACCTGCCGCGCGCCAACGCGCGCATCGAGGGTGCCGAACTTGTCGTGCAGAACTTCGCGGCCGCGCCTCTTACCTCGGCGCTCTTTGCCGTGGCCGTGCTGATCCCCATTGGCGGGCTCGTTGCCGCCTTCGGTCTCGCGGCGCTCTTGGCGGTCTTCTTGCCGGCGGTCGCGTCGGGGCGCCAGTTCCACGCGGCGGTCGCGACCGGCGAGGTCGCCGCGGTCGTGCCCTTCCGTCGCCAGCTCGCCGATGGCTGGCACTTCATCATGGGCAACCGCATGTTGCGCACGCTGTGGTTCTTCAGCATCCCCGTGGCCATCTTGTTCTCGGCCTCGGGAGCCACGCTCGTGCTCTTCGTGCTCGACACCCTCGCGGTGCCCGAAGCGGCGTTCGGCGTGTTTTTGCTCTCCGGTGCCATCGGGGGGCTGCTCGGCTCGGTCATTGCCTCACGCCTCGCCCGCCGCTTCGGCCTCGGGCCGGTCATGGCCGCCGCGAACCTTCTCGCGGGCATCCTCGTGCTGCTCACGGGTTTGCTGCCCGTGCCGATCGCGGCGCTTCTGCTCTTTGGCTTCGGGGCGACGACCACCACCGTGTGGAACGTGCTCATGATGTCGTTTCGCCAGGCGATCATTCCGGGCCGCTTGCTCGGGCGCGTGCACGGCACGTGGCGCACCCTGCTGTGGGGCACGATGCCCATCGGCTCGCTCATTGGTGGCGCCCTCGCACTCATCGACCTCACGGTGCCGTGGATCGTCGGCGGTGCG
>JBDKJR010000072.1:0-7485 GCA_039796515.1 Actinomycetota bacterium | reverse complement strand
ATCCCAGTAGGCGAGCAGTTCGGCCTCCCCGGGCAGCACCGTGAGCACGCATCCCGCCATGTCGAGCGCCGTGATGGTGTTGCCGACGAGTGTGCGCACCGCGCGCACCCCCACGGCCTCGAGCAGGGGCGTGACCTCGGCGAGCATGCCGTAGAGCTCGATGAGGGGCGTCGCGCCGAGGCCGGAGAGCATGACGATGGCGTCGCCCGAGGGCAGGCCGTCGGCCACGAGAGGGCCGACGAGTCGCTCGGCGAGTTCGGGCGCCGGGGCCATCGTTTGGCGCGCGCGGCCCGGCTCACCGTGAATGCCGACGCCCCACTCGATTTCGTCATGAGCGAGGTCGAACGTCGGCACTCCTGCCGCGGGCACCGTCGCGGCGCTCAGTGCGAGCCCCATCGAGCGGCCCGCCTGCGCGATGCGCGTGGCGAGGTCGTGCAGCGTGTCGAGGTCGTGCCCCTGCTCGGCCGCCGCGCCCACGATCTTCTCGAGCAGCACGGTTGTGCCCGTGCCCCGGCGGCCCGCCGTGAAGGTCGAGTCGGTCACAGCGACATCATCGGCAATCACGACCGTGCGCACGTCGATGCGTGCCGCCATCGCGAGCTCGGCGGCAAACTCGAAGTTGAGCACGTCGCCCGTGTAGTTCTTGACGATGAAGAGCACTCCGGCCCCGCGCTCGACGGCGACCGTGGCGGCGTGAATCTGGTCGGGGGTGGGCGAGGTAAACACGTCACCCGCAACCGCCGCGTCGAGCATCCCGAAGCCCACATAGCCCGTGTGCAGGGGTTCGTGGCCCGATCCGCCGCCGCTCACGAGCGCGACCGTGCCAAAGTCTTTGGGCTCGGCCCGGTACACCACACGGCGCTCGTGGTCGACGCGCAGTTCGGGATGCGCGAGCGCGAGGCCGCGCAGGGCGTCAGCGACGACCGACTCGGGGGCAGAGATGAGCTTCTTCATCGCGGGGTCAGTCTAAGCCGGGGCACACGACGACGACCCCGCATCCCTCGAGGGGAGCGGGGCCGTCGATCGGTTGGGTGCGGATGCTGCCTAGAGCCCCGCGATGATCTCGCGCATGAGGGCGGCCGTCTCGCTCGGCGTCTTGCCGACCTTGACTCCGGCGGCCTCGAGGGCCTCCTTCTTCGCCTGCGCGGTGCCCGCCGAGCCGCTCACGATGGCGCCAGCGTGGCCCATCGTCTTGCCCTCGGGGGCCGTGAAGCCAGCGACGTACCCGACGACCGGCTTCGTGACATTGGCCTTGATGAAGTCGGCCGCGCGCTCTTCAGCGTCGCCACCGATCTCGCCGATCATGACGATCGCCTTCGTCTCGGGGTCGGCCTCGAAAGCCGCGAGAGCGTCGATGTGCGTCGTGCCAATGATGGGGTCACCACCAATGCCGATCGCGGTCGAGAAGCCCAGGTCACGCAGCTCGAACATCATCTGGTAGGTCAGCGTGCCCGACTTCGAGACGAGGCCGATGGGGCCCTTGCCCGTGATGTTCGCGGGCGTGATGCCCACGAGCGACTCACCCGGCGTGATGATGCCCGGGCAGTTGGGGCCGATGATGCGCGTGGCATTGCCCGTCGCTTGAGCGTGCGCCCAGATCTCGGCCGTGTCGAGCACCGGAATGCCCTCGGTGATGATCACGAGCAGCGGGATGCCCGCATCGATGGCCTCGAACGCGGCGTCTTTCGAAAACGCCGGGGGAACGAAAGCAATCGAGACGTCGGCACCCGTGGCGGCCATGGCCTCGGCCACGGATGCGAAAACGGGCAACTCGACCGCCGAGCCGTCGGCCGCGACGTGCGAGACGGTCGTGCCCGCCTTGCGGGCGTTCACGCCACCGACAACCTGCGTGCCGGCCTTGAGCATGAGGGCGGTGTGCTTGGTGCCCTCACCACCCGTGATGCCCTGCACGATGACCTTGGAGTCTTTGTTCAGAAAGATCGACATTGTTCGCGTATCCCTTACTTCGCAGCGAGCGCGGCGGCCTTGTCGGCCCCGTCGTCCATGGTCGTGGCGAGCGTGACGAGCGGGTGGGCGGCCGCGGCGAGAATCGCGCGCCCCTCGTCGACCTGGTTGCCGTCGAGACGCACAACGAGCGGCTTGGTGGCCGCGTCGCCGAGCATCTCGAGGGCCGAGACGATGCCGTTGGCGACCGCGACGCACGAGGTGATGCCACCGAACACGTTGACGAACACGCTCTTGACCTGCGGGTCGCCCAGAATGACGTCAAGGCCAGCCGCCATGACCTCGGCCGATGCTCCACCGCCGATGTCGAGGAAGTTGGCCGGCTTGACGCCGCCATAGTTCTCACCGGCGTAGGCGACGACGTCGAGCGTCGACATGACGAGGCCGGCACCGTTGCCGATGACACCCACTTCGCCGTCGAGCTTCACGTAGTTGAGGTCGTGCTGCTTGGCCTTCGCCTCGAGCGGGTCGGCAGCATCCTTGTCTTCCAAAGCCTCGTGGCCCGGCTGACGGAACCCAGCGTTTTCGTCGAGGCTCACCTTGCCGTCGAGCGCGACGATGTCGCCCGCACCCGTGAGCACGAGCGGGTTGACCTCGACGAGCGTGGCGTCTTCAGCGGTGTAGACGCCGTAGAGCAACACGAAAACCGGAGCAACCTTCTCGACGAGCTCGGCCGGGAACTTGGCGGCAACGGCGATCTCGCGCGCCTTGTCGAGCGTGATGCCCACGGCGGGGTCGACCGCGACGCGTGCGAGGGCCTCGGGGCGCTCTTCGGCGAGCTGCTCGATCTCCATGCCGCCCTCGTAGCTGCACAGGGCGAGATAGTTGCGGTTGGCGCGGTCGAGCAGCACCGAGAAGTAGTACTCCTCTGTGATGTCGGCGCCCTGGGCCACCATGACGCGCTTGACGACATGGCCCTTGATGTCGAGACCGAGGATGGCCTGCGCCGCAGCCTCAGCGTCGTCAGCGGTCTTCGCGACCTTGACGCCACCGGCCTTGCCGCGGCCACCGGTCTTGACCTGAGCTTTGACGACCGTCACGCCGCCAATTGACTCGGCCGCAGCGCGAGCCTCCTGAGGCGTGTCGGCGATGATGCCCTGCAGCACGGGAACACCGTGCTTCTCGAAAAGATCCCGGGCTTGATACTCGAAAAGATCCACGCTGCTTGTCCCATCCGCGTGCGAAAAGAGAAAGTGAAGAGGCGCGGTCTGGCTCGGTGTCGGGGCGTTACTCGACAGAGATATTTCTCGATATCGAGACAAATCGCAGGGTCTACTGTACCGGGGTGCGGCCCCACCGACAGACCCGCCGAGGTGGCTAGGCCGCGTCGTCGCGGCGAACGATGAGCATCGTGACATCGTCACTGCTCGTGCCCCGCGCGCGCGCACGAATCGCCTCGATGACCTCCCAGGGGTCGGTCGACAGCATCGCGAGCGCCACGAGGTTGTCGAGCGACCGCAGCGAACCGTCATAGAGGTCGAGCACGCCATCGCTCACCACGATGAGCGTGTCGCCCGGCCCCAGTGACGTCGTCTGTAGGGGCCACTCGGTGTCAGGGTCAACCCCGAGCGGAGGGGCGTTCGACCGCAGCCGCTCAGAGCTGCCATCGGCGCGCGCGATGATCGAGAGGCCGTGGCCCGCATCCACGTAGCTCAGGTCACCCGAGTCCATGTCGAGTCGCGCGTGAAAAGCCGTAACGAAAACCCCGGCGTTGTTGAGATCGATTGTGAGGGCCGCCGATGCCGCGTCGATGGCGCCCGCCACGTCAGCGAAGCGGGCCGCCGATCGCAGCACCGCGCGCACGGTCGCGGCGATAATCGACGCGCCGATGCCCTTACCCATCGCATCGGCGAGGGTGAGCGCCGCGCCCTCGCCGACGGGGTACCAGTCATAAAAGTCACCCCCGACGGCACGCGCGGGAATACACACGCCCGCGATCTGCCAGCCCGGCATGCTCAAGAGTTGCTGAGGCAGCAGGCCCTGTTGCACTTCGGATGCCCGATTGAGCTCTTGGCTCACCGTCAACTCTTGCTGCACCCAGCCTGCGAGGTCGCGCAGCATCTCGGTTTCGCGGGCGGAGAAGTGGCGCGGCGTCGAGTCGTAGACGCAAAACGCTCCGATGCGTTCACCGCCCGGCGCATAGAGCGGAAACCCCGCATAGAAAGCGAGCAGACCGGGGACCACCTTCTCGACGTAGCGCGGATCGGCCGTCATGTCGGTCACGACGAAGGGGTCGGTGCCCTTAATCGTCACGGTGCACATCGAGGCTTCGCGCGTCATTTCGACGGGCCCCGCGCCCGAGACTGACTTTGCCCACTGACGGTCGCCGTCGATGAAGTTGACCGCCGCTGTCTCGACGCCGAAGAGTTGGCGGGCGAGGCGCGTGACGCGGTCAAAACGCTCTTCGGGCGCCGTGTCGAGAATGCCCATGTCGTCGAGCGCGCGCTGCCGTGCCATCTCGTCGATGACGCCCGAAATAGAGATGGAGGGCATGGCTTTGCGGCCACGCTTCGATGAGGGCGAGCGTCGCGCGCGCACGATCGTCCAGTAGTTCACGCCGTCGACGCGGCGGTGCTCAACGCTGTCGTTGAGCGCCTGCATGATCGGCAAGCCGCGGCCGCGTTCCGACAACTGATCGGGCAGGCTGCGGTCACTCAGTTCGACGTGCTCGACCGAGCCGTCGTCGGTTGCCGTCGCTTCAATGCGGTCGTCCGAGACCACGACCGTGAGCGTGAAGCGAATGGCCTGCCCGCGGTTGGCGTGTTCGATGACGTTGGCCGTGAGCTCGACGATCGACAGCTCGGCGGCCATCCGGTCGGCGGGGTCGAGGCGAGGGGTCTGCGCCCAAATGGTGGCGAGCAGGTCTTGAACGGTGTCAACGGTGTCGGGCGGGCTGCTCAGGCGCAGCGTGCGCGACACAACCTCAGGCATGGGGGAACGCGTCGCCGACCGTGTCGTAGCTCTTGAGCACCGAGCTCATGTTGGTGAGCTCGAGCACGAGCTGTGCTTGTTCGGCCGGGCGCACGAGTCGAAGATCGCCGCCGGATGCCCGCACCGCCTTGAGCCCCGACACGAGTGCGCCGAGCCCCGACGAGTCGAGAAACACGACTTGCGAGAGGTCGACGGCGACGTTGGGGTGGTTCGAGTCGATGGCCGACTCGATGGCCTCCCGCATTCGGGCAGCCGTGACCATGTTGAGTCGACCGCCTACCGTCACTTCGGCAATACCGAATGGGTGATGCACCACAGTGATCTCCATCGCACGCCCTTCGTGTTGTCGGTGACACCATTATGGCCGCGGAGAGCTCACAGCTTCTCGATCGGACTGATTTTGATGAGCAGTCGCTTGCGCCCGACCGTGTCGAACTGCACTTCGGCAATGCTCTTGGGCCCGACTCCCGTGACGGCCGTCACGCTCCCGTCGCCAAAGTCGACGTGCCGAATGCGGTCGCCCGGGGCGAGCGTGAGGTCGCCGTTGTCACGCACGGTGGCCGTGACGCGATTGGCCCACTCGGTTTTGGGTTTGCCGGGCGGCAGCGAGGCCGAGTAGCGGAAGCCCTCGCGCGCCGAGCCGATGCTGCGCGTGCTCGAGCGCATCCCCATGCCCGGAGAATCGCGCCAATCGATGAGCTCGGCCGGAATCTCTTGCAGATACCGGCTCGGGCTCGCCACGACCGTGTCGCCAAAGGTCGAGCGGGTCATGGCGAGGCTCAGGTGCAAAACCTTGCGGGCGCGCGTGATGCCCACATAGAACAGTCGTCGCTCTTCGGCGGGGCCGCCCGGCTCAGAGGCGCTCATCTGGTGCGGCAGCAGGTTCTCTTCAACGCCCGTGATGAAGACGGCGTCGTACTCGAGACCCTTGGCCGTGTGGAGCGTCATGAGCGAGACGGTTCCGCTCGAGTCATCGAGGTCATCGGCGGCCGCCACGAGAGCGACCTCGGTGAGAAAGTCGACGAGTCGACCCTCGGGGTTGTTCTTCTGAAAGTCGCGGGTCACGGCGACGAGCTCTTCGACGTTTTCAGCGCGAGCTTCGTCTTGCGGGTCGCGGCTCGCGCGCAGCGTGCTGAGGTATCCGGTGGCCTCGATGATGCCCGTGAGCAGATCCGGCACGAGGGCCGTGTCGATTGACTCGGATGCCCGGTCGAGAATCGCGGCGAGGTCAAGAATCGCCGTGGTCACTTTGGGGCCGAGGCCGAGAGCCGCGGCATCCCGCAGCGCATCGTGCATCGTGCCGCCGAGCTCGTCGGCATGGTTGGCGAGGGCCGTTTCGGTCGCCGGCCCGATTCCTCGCTTGGGGGTGTTGAGGATGCGCCGCATCGCGAGACCATCAGCCGGGTTCGCGACCGCGATGAGGTAGGCCATGAGGTCTTTGATCTCGGCGCGCTCGTAGAACTTGGTGCCACCGAGCACGCGGTAGGGCAAGCCCGCCCGAATGAAGATTTCTTCGAGCGCACGCGTCTGAGCATTGGTGCGATAGAACACGGCGATCTGGCTGTAGGGCGTGCCTGCCTCGTGCAGCTTGGCGATCTCATCGGCGACGAACTGTGCTTCGTCGTGTTGCGTGTAGCCCGTGAAGCCCACGATCTTGTCGCCCGCGCCGACGGCCGTGAAGAGATTCTTGGCGATGCGGTCGAAGTTGTTGGCGATGACCGCGTTGGCCGCGTCGAGAATCGTCTGCGTTGAGCGATAGTTCTGCTCGAGCAAGACCACTTCGGCACCCGTGAAGTCGCGCTCGAACTCGACAATGTTTCGAATGTCGGCGCCCCGGAAGGCATAGATCGACTGGTCAGAGTCGCCGACGACCGTCAGGCTCGCGGCCGGAATGCCGCCGTTCGCGTCGAGCTCTACCCGGGTGTCTTCCGGCACGTGCACGGGTTCGACCGGCCGGGTGAGCTCGCGAATGAGCGCGTACTGCGCATGGTTGGTGTCTTGGTACTCGTCGATCAAGATGTGCCGAAAGCGCCGCTGGTAGAGCGCCGCGACCTTCGGAAAGGCGCGGAAGAGATACACCGTCTGCGCGATGAGGTCATCGAAGTCGAAGGCGTTCGCCCGCCGCAGCTCGGCGGTGTAGCGCCGAAACAGCTCGAGAAACATGACCTCGGTCGGGTCGTTGGGGTTGAGCTGCCGGCTGTAGCCCTCAGCGTCGATGAGCTCGTTCTTGAGGCGCGAGATCTTGCCCGCGACGGCGCTCACGGTGAAGCCCATGGTGTCGGCCTGCATGTCTTTCACGAGCCGCTTGATGAGCGCGCGTGAATCGGCCGAGTCGTAAATCGTGAACGCCGCTCCGAAGCCGAACTGCTCCGCTTCGCGGCGCAGCATGCGCACGCACGCCGAGTGGAACGTGGAGATCCACATCTTTTCGGCCACCCGACCCACCAAATGCACCACGCGCTCACGCATCTCGGCCGCCGCCTTGTTGGTGAACGTGATGGCCAGGATCGACATGGGGTGAATACCGTGCTCATCGATCAGGTGGGCAATGCGATGGGTGAGCACCCGGGTCTTGCCCGAACCGGCGCC
>JBDKJR010000071.1:0-3043 GCA_039796515.1 Actinomycetota bacterium | reverse complement strand
CGAAGGAGCGCGCCGACCGGTTTGGCATGCGCAGCCAGCAGAAGGTCGCCGCCGCCTATGCCGCGGGCAAGATTCAGCCCGACCTCGTGCCGGTCGCCCTGCGCAGCGAGGCGGGCTTCGGCCTCGCGACCGCCGACGAGGGTCTGCGGCCCGAGACCACGATGGAAGGTCTCGCAAGCCTCAAGACCCCATTCCGTCCGCACGGCCGCGTGACGGCGGGCAACGCCTCGCCTCTCACCGACGGCGCAACGGTCAGTTTGCTGGCGAGTGCTGACGCCGCGAAAGAACTCGGCCTCACCACGAAGATGCGGCTCGTGAGCTTTGCCTACGCGGGCGTAGCGCCCGAAGTCATGGGCATCGGCCCGATCCCGTCGACCGAAAAGGCGCTCAAGAAGGCCGGTCTCACGATTGATGACATCGGCGCTTTCGAGCTCAACGAGGCCTTCGCCGTTCAGGTGTTGAGCCTGCTCGACCACTTCGGCATCGACGACGATGACCCGCGCGTCAACCCCTGGGGTGGAGCGATCGCCATGGGCCACCCGCTCGCCAGCTCGGGCGTGCGCCTCATGATCCAGCTCGCCCGCCAGTTCGAAGAGCGACCCGACGTTCGCTACGGCCTCACGGCCATGTGCGTCGGCCTCGGCCAAGGCGGCAGCGTGATCTGGGAGAACCCGCACTACACCGGAAAGAAGGCGTAACCGTGGCAACCACGAGCGCAACTGCGCAGTACTCCCCCGACCAGTTTGCCGAGCTTCGCGCACTGAGCGACGACGAGGTGGTCACCCACAGCTACGTGCGTGACGTGCCGCTTCCGAGCGGCGGGATGCTCGCTCTCGTCACCCTCGACAACGGTCGCGACCACACGAGGCCGAGCACGCTCGGCCCCGAGGGTCTCATGCAACTGGCAGGAGTCCTCGACGCCCAGAAAGCACGGGCAGCCGCGGGAGAAATCCGCGCCCTCGCGATCACCGGCAAGCCGTTCATCCTCGCCGCTGGCGCCGACCTCTCGAAGGTCGGGGACATCCCGAGCTACGAAGCCGGACTACAGATGGCCCAACTCGGCCACTACGCGCTCGGCAAGCTTGGTGAGCTCGGCGTGCCCTCGTTCTGCTTCATCAATGGGCTGGCTCTCGGTGGCGGTGTCGAGGTTGCGCTCAACTGCGACTACCGCACCCTCGACTCGAGCGCCGCGGCTCTCGCGCTGCCCGAAGTCTTTCTCGGCATCATCCCCGGCTGGGGCGGTGCCTGGTTGCTGCCCAACCTCATCGGCATCGAGAACGCCCTCAAGGTCGTCGTCGAGAACCCGCTCAAGAACAACCGCATGCTCAAGCCCGCCGAAGCCTTCGAGCTCGGTATGGCCGATGTGATGCTCGCTCCGGCGAACTTCCTCGAAGATTCGATCCGCTGGGCCGATGGCGTGCTCGCAGGCACTGTGAAGGTCAAGCGCCCCAACGAGCCGGGCAAGATCGAGCGTGCGGTCAAGTGGGATGTCGCCATCGGTATCGCACGCAAGACGCTCGAGAAGCGCCTCGGAAAGGTCGCGAAGTCACCCTACGCGGCGCTCGAGTTGCTCGCGGCGGCCAAGAACTCGACGAAGGCTGAGGGCTTCGCGGCCGAAGACAAGGCTCTCGCCGACCTCGTTGCGGGCGACCAGTTCCGGGCATCCATCTACGCCTTCAATCTGGTGCAGAAGCGGGCGAAGCGGCCAGCCGGTGCCCCCGATAAGGCGCTCGCCAAGAAGGTCACAAAGGTTGGTGTGCTCGGCGCCGGGCTCATGGCGAGCCAATTCGCTTTGCTGTTCTTGCGGCGGCTGCAGGTTCCCGTCGTCATCACCGACCTCGACCAAGCTCGCGTCGACAAGGGCTTGGACTACATTCGCGGCGAGATCGACACCCTGCTGACGAAGGGTCGCATCGACACCGACGAAGCGAACCGTTTGAACGCTCTTCTCTCCGGCACGACCGACAAGGCTGACTTCGCCGACTGCGACTGGGTGATCGAAGCGGTGTTTGAAGAGCTGTCGATCAAGCAAGACGTGTTCGCCGAGGTCGAGAAGTACATCTCGCCCGAGGCCGTGCTTGCGACGAACACCTCGTCGCTCTCGGTCGAGCAGATCGGCGCGAAGCTGAAGAACCCCGAACGCGTTGTCGGCTTCCACTTCTTCAACCCGGTTGCGGTGATGCCGCTCATCGAGGTTGTGAAGACGCCCGCGACCGACGAAGCCACGCTCGCAACGGCGATGGCCACGGCGGCCGCATTGCGCAAGAACGCCGTCATCACGGCCGACACCCCCGGGTTCGTCGTCAATCGCATCCTCGCCAAGGTTCTCGGTGAGGCGATGCACGCGGTTGAGATCGGCACGCCCTTCGAGACCGTGGTCGAGGCGCAACGGCACTTCGGCCTGCCGATGGACCCGTTTGTCTTGCTCGACCTCGTCGGCCTCAAGGTGGGTGCCCACGTGCTTGACACGCACCACACGGCGTTCCCCGACCGCTTCTTCGAGTCGCGCGCGCTGCACGAACTGGCAGAGGCCGGCGTGCTGCTCGAGAAGGACGCAAAGGGTCAGTCGAAGGGAATCGACAAGAAGGCCATCGAGATCGTCGCGAAGCATCGGCCCGCAGACGCCCGCCCGTGGACGGTGGACGAACTCACCCAGCGCCTCGAAGACGGACTCGCGGATGAGATTCACCGGATGCTCGACGACAAGGTTGTCGAAGCCGCCGACGACATCGACCTCTGCATGATCCTTGGCGCCGGTTGGCCGTTCCAGATGGGCGGCATCACACCGTTCCTCGACCGGCAAGGAGCCTCGAAGCGTGTCTTCGGCGCGACCTTCCACGACCCGCGCATCCGCGGTATCGGCTAACCGCGCACGGCCCAACGATGAGGCCCCCGACCGGTATCGGTCGGGGGTCTCATCGTTGCGCGCCTAGTGCGCGCGCTCGCCCTGGTCGACGGATGCCCCTTGCTCGTCGGGGAGCGGTCGAGCCACGGGGATGCGCGTGCCGAGAACCTGGGCGACGAGATCGCGCGCAATCGCCTG
>JBDKJR010000070.1:0-4191 GCA_039796515.1 Actinomycetota bacterium | reverse complement strand
AGTTCGGCAATCGCGTCGTCGCTAATGCCATCGAGGTGCTTCACGAGAGCGCGCAGCGAGTTTCCGTGCGCGGTCACGAGCACGGTCTGACCCGCGGCGAGATCGGCCGTGATGTCGCTGTGCCAGTAGGGCAGCATGCGGTCGATCACGAGCTTGAGGCTCTCGGTGCGCGGCACGTCACCGTCAATGCCGGCGTAGCGCGGGTCGTGCACCTGGCTGAACTCCGCGTCGTCGGCGAGCGGCGGCGGCGGGGTGTCAAAGCTGCGGCGCCAGGTCATGAAGAGCTCTTCACCGTGAGCCTCGAGGGTCTCGGCCTTGTTGAGACCCTGCAGAGCGCCGTAGTGACGCTCATTGAGGCGCCAGCTGCGCTTGACGGGCAACCAGTCGAGCTCGGCCACCTCGAGGGCGATGTTGGCGGTGTGGATGGCGCGCTTGAGCAGGCTCGTGTACAGCACGCGCGGTGCAAGACCCGAGGCCTTGATGAGCTCGCCGGCCCGGCGCGCTTCAGCGCGACCTTGCTCGGTCAATTCGACATCCACCCACCCGGTGAAGATGTTCTTCTCGTTCCAGACAGAGTGGCCATGGCGGAGCAAAATCAGGGTGTGCGTCATGCCTCCAGCCTATCCAGGGCTGCCGGGGGCGAGAGAATGGGCGCATGGCAGAGGGGCGCATCACGCGCGGCACGACGGGCGTCAATCGCCTTCGACGCATGGATCGCTTTATCGCGGCACATCCGGCGCTGCGGCGAGCATCCGACCCCCTCGTCGTCGACCTCGGGTATGGGGCCGCGCACTGGACCTCACTCGAGCTGCTCGAACGCCTGCGGCGCGTGCGGGCAGACGTGCGCGTTGTGGGCATCGAAATCGACCCCGAGCGCGTTCGTGCCGCGGCGCCCTTTGCCCGCGAGGGCTTGAGCTTTCGGCAGGGCGGCTTTGAGGTGCCGCTCGACGGGGATGCTCGCGCAGCCGTTATTCGGGCGGCCAACGTTCTTCGGCAATACGACGAGGCCGAGGTGCCCGCCGCGTGGGCGCGACTGCAGTCGCGACTGCAACCCGGCGGACTGCTGCTCGAAGGAACCTGCAGCGAGGTGGGCCGAGTGGCCAGTTGGGTTGCCCTGAGCCCCGAGGGGCCGCATAGCCTCACCTTTGCCCTGCACCTCTCGTCGCTCGATGAGTCGGGAGGCCCCTCGGTCGTCGCCGAGCGGCTGCCCAAAGCGCTCATTCACCGCAACGTGCCGGGCGAACCCGTCCATGACCTGCTGCGCGATCTTGACGACCAGTGGGCCCGCCAGGCGCCGCTTTCGACGTTTTCGGCTCGCCAGCGGTTTATCGCCGCCGTGCGCGGGCTTCGCGAGAACGGCTGGCCCGTCGTGGGCGGTTCGGAGCGCTGGCGGCTCGGCGAACTGACCGTCGAGTGGTCTGCGGTGGCTCCGCGGCTCTAGGGCCTCACAGCGGCGGCAAGAGCGCCCGGGCATCATCGGCAGACATTCCGAGGTGCACGAGCACGTCAAAGGCCAGCGGGCGCAGCAAGACGACCACCACTTGGTCGCCCACGCCGTCAACCGCGGTGGGTGAGCACTGTGCGGCAAGCGCGGCCGCCACTGCCCGAGCGGCATAGCGCGCGGCTTCGTCGTCGCGACTGCGGCCCAGAAGGCGAACGACCTCGGCCGCCGACTGCACGAGCTCGGCAAGAACCGGGTGCGGGTGCCCGTCGCGCACGACCACCTCGACGCGTCGCGCGATGGCACGCACGTGTCGCGTCGTGAGGTCGGCGACGGCGAGCAAGCGGTGCTCATCATCCAGTCGCGTGCGACGCGAGCGCAGCCACGGCGAGACGGCCGCGACGCCGCGCGCACTCTCGAGGGCGCGGCCCCACTCGTCGAGCAGCCCCTGACTGCGCCTGCTGCGGGCGAGGGCGAGTTCTGCAGCGGCCTCGTCTCCCGACCGCAGCGCCTCGTGAATGCCCGTCAGCGCCTGGTCGAGCAACGAGAACAGCGCCGCCGCTTCACCGCGCTGTCGCAACAGGTCGAAACGCGGAATGAGCGCCGTGACGAGCAGAGCCACGGCACCACCGACGAGACCGTCGAGGCTGCGCGCAAACACCCCGCCATCGGGCGCGGGCAGCACGGCGACGAGCATGGACTGCACACCAGCGGCAATCGCAAACGGGGCCGAGGGCGACACGGCACGCGCGACCACGAGCGTGATGACGAGAATCACGGCGATCTGCCACGGACCCTGGCCGATCACCTGCACGAGCAGCGCGGCAACGACAATGCCAATGTTCATGCCGATGACGGTCTCGACGACGCGACGCGGGGTCGTGTCGCGCGCGAGGCCGAGCGACACGATCGTGACCGTCACGGCGACCAAGGGCAACTCGTGCCCCAAGAGCGTGCGAGCGATCAGATACGACGCCGTCGCGGCAACGACGATCTGCACGATGGCGGGCAGTGAGCGCACGACGCGGTCGAGCGCGGCGCGAGCATCCAATCGGCGACGGATGCTGCGCTCGAGCCGTTTCAGCGACGCACTCTGCCTGCTCACGCCCGTGCCTCGCTCAGACCGGGCGCGTGACGGCGCCGAGCCGCGGCAGCCGCGGAACCCCCGCGGTGGCTCCGGCATCGGTCGGCACGATCACCTGCTGAGCGGCCGCAATGGCGACGCCCTCGGCCTCAACGGTGAGGGCCGCGGTGGGCTCGAGCGATCGCTTGACCATCGCGAGCGCGATGGGCCCCAGCTCATGGTGGCGGGCGCTCGACGTGATGGTGCCGACCGAGGCTCCGTCGGCGAGCACGGGCGAGCCAGCACCGGGCAGCAGAGCGTCAGAACCATCGAGGTGCAGCATGACGAGGCGTCGCGCCGGGTGGCCGAGGTTGTGCACCTTTGCGACGGTCTCTTGACCGCGATAACAGCCCTTGTTCAAGTGCACGGCCGACCGCAACCAGTCGAGCTCGTGCGGAATCGTGCGGTCGTCGACCTCGGTGCCAAACCGTGGCCGCCACGCGGCAATACGCAGAGCCTCGAGGGCGAGAGTGCCGGCGACGGCGGGCTCACCCGCTCGCACGGCCGCCGCGATCTCAGCCAATCGCGTGCGCTCCACCAGCAGCTCGACGGCGGCGAACTCGAGACCCGGGTGGTCGGCCTCGAGCGCGTACTGCCAGCCGCCCGACTGCACCGTGGGCCAGGGGTCGCGCCACACGAGCGGCACACCGTTGGGCGCAGCCGCGGCGACCAGCAGCTCGTCGGTGTTGGCCGCGAGTTGCCCGACGGTCGCCCAGTCGGCCGTCACGTCAGCCACCTCAACGCGCAGCATGAATCGCATGCGATCGAGCCACGCTGCAAGCGCTGCCGTTTGCGAGGCCTCGACGAGCAGCCAGGCCGTCACGCCGTCATCGATCACGCGGATGCTGTGTTCGAGTCGTCCGTTGGGGTCAAGCAGCAGCGTCTCGGCTGACGCGCCGGGGGCAAGAGCCGCGAGCGACTGCGAGGTGAGCGAGTCGAGCCAGGTCAGTCGATCGGGCCCGGACACGGTGATGACGCCGCGGTCGCTGAGGTCGACGATCGCGCGACCGGCGACGAGCATCCGTTGTTCGCCCATCGGGTCGCCGTAGTGTGCGGCGACCGCGGCGCTCTCGACGCCCGCCATCGCGACCGCGCCCGGCAGGGCGAGGAGGGGGCTGTGCGGCAGCGGCTCAGGCATCGCGATGCAGGGTTCCCGAGGCGTGCGTGCGCAAGTCATTGCCGAGGGCCGCGATGTCCCATGCCCAGAGCAAGCGGCCGTCGACGAGGCCGTAGAGGCGCGTCGCCGCGGCATATTCTTTCGCGCTCGCCGAACGCATGACGGCGTCGGTTTGCAGGTCAATGCGGGCATCGGCGACGCGACCCAGGTAGAGCTCGCTCACGCCACCGGGGTGAATGAGGGCGACCTCCACATCGAAGCCGCCGTGGGACGCCCGCAACTGCTCGACCTGCTCGGCCGTCGCGTAGGGTCGCGGGCCCTCTCCCGGCAGCATGCCCGGGCCGGGGTCTCCCGGCTCGGAGGGCCGGTGCAGTCGCCAGTAGCCGGCCTCGGCGCTCAGCGGAGTGTTCGCGTCATCGAGCAACCAGGTGTGCGATGAGTAGTTGAGGTAGTTGAGCCCGTCGTGGCTGAAGCTCACGCGCTGGCCAAACTCGTGTTCGCGCGTGCGGT
>JBDKJR010000069.1:0-3593 GCA_039796515.1 Actinomycetota bacterium | reverse complement strand
GCGGCCGGTGCGGCCGGCGCGGTGCAAGTAGGTGTCGTGGTCGTCGGGCACCGTGTGGTTGATGACGTGGGTGACATCGTTGACGTCAATACCGCGAGCCGCGACATCCGTGGCGATCAAGATGTCTTTCTTGCCGGCCTTGAACGCGGCCATCGCCCGCTCACGCTGCTCTTGATTGAGGTCGCCGTGCACGGCCGCAGCGCTGAAGCCGCGGTCAGTGAGCTCTTCGACGAGCTTGGCGGCGGCGCGCTTGGTGCGCGTGAAGATGACGGTCTTGCCGCGACCCTCGGCCTGCAGAATGCGGCCGACCACTTCGTCTTTATCGAGAGCGTGCGCGCGGTAAACGACGTGCTTGATGTTCGCTTGCGTGAGCCCCTCATCGGGGTCGGTCGCGCGAATGTGGATGGGCTTCGACATGAAGCGCCGCGCGAGGGCGACAATCGGGCCGGGCATCGTCGCCGAGAACAGCATCGTGTGGCGCGTCGGCTTGGTCTGCGCGAAGAGCTTCTCAATGTCGCTCAAGAAGCCGAGGTCGAGCATCTTGTCGGCTTCGTCGAGCACCATCACTTCGACGTTGGCGAGGCTCAGCAGTCGCTGGCTGGCGAGGTCGAGCAAACGACCGGGCGTGCCGATCACGATTTGCGCGCCGGCCTTGAGCTGCTCGATTTGGCCCTCGTAGGCTTTGCCGCCGTAGATCGAGACGATCTTGACGTCGCGGTTGATGGCCGCCGTTTCGAGGTCTTCGGTGACCTGCACGCACAGCTCGCGCGTGGGAACGACGACGAGCGCCTTGACGCCCGGTTCGGGGTGCAGGCCGAGGCGTTGGATGAGGGGAAGGCCAAAGCCGAACGTCTTGCCGGTGCCCGTTTTTGCCTGGCCGATGATGTCTTGGCCGCTCAAGGCGAGGGGAATAGTCTGCTCTTGAATGGGGAAGGGCTCGATGATGCCCTTGGCCGCGAGAGCGTCGACCATGTCGGGCTCAATGCCCAGGTCAGTAAAAGTCACGAGTGTGTGTCGCCTGTCGTCTTAGGTAATAGGGGGCCAGTTTAGCCGCCGGCCCCTCTTCGGCGGGGCCATCGCCTAGGCTGGGGCCGTGGCTTCGTGGTTCCGACGGCAGCGCCCTCGCGTTGAGGCTCCAACCCTGACCCCGCGCGACACCGCGGCGGCCGCCCTCAAGGTTGATCTGGGTGAGCTTGCGCCGCCCGCCGACGTGTTTCTTGGCCATTGCGCCGCCCTGCACCTTGTCTTCATTGAGCAGCTCACAACGGCCATGACGAACGCACCGCGCGTGGCCGATAAAGACGCCCTCGCGCGTGTCTCGGGCGTCGTGTTGACGCGGTACCTAGCCCTCTCGACCGAGATCGAGCGCATGCAGCTTGACCGCAGCGACGTCATGCAACCGCACCTCGACGGCGTCGAAGAGTTCGAGCGTCGCACGCGAGGCGGCGAATGGCACGAACAGGTCGCGAGCGCGCACGTCACCATCGGCTTTCTCAGTGATTTCTGGATGCGCCTCGCGGCTGGCCTGCCGAGCGACGTGCGCGACCGCGTGACCGCCGCGCTCTCGACGGGAGATCTGCAAACGCCCGTGCACCGCATTCTCGAGCGCGCGATCGCCGCGAACCCGAAGCTCTCGTCGCGCCTCGCGCTGTGGTGTCGACGTCTGGTGGGCGACACCATGTTGCAGGCGCGCTCCGCCCTCGTGCTGCACGACGATCGCTCGCGTGACGAAGAGCAAATCGAGCCGGTGTTCACCGAGCTGATCTCTGAGCACACGCGACGCATGGACCGCCTCGGGCTCACGGCGTAGGAGAACAATGACTGAGCAGAACCCCCCGGCGATGTTCCGCACGTTGCCGTTCACGAGGCTCGGGTGGTGGGGTTTTGGCTTGCTGGGCGCGGGAGCCGCTCTGCAACTGGTGCAAAGCGCGCTGGTGTGGGCGACCGGGGCGTGGGGGCTCGACGCGGCCGTGCGCGTGCCCGACCTCGTGTTCATCGTGGTGATGGCCACGGGCGTTGTTGTGTCGGCGCTCGCCGTGATCGTGCGCCGCGACTACTCGACCATGATGATCGCGCTCGCGGCCGTGACGCTCATCAGCCTGGGCGGGGTCGCAGTTCGAACGCTCGCGGGCTAGCGGCGAGCATCCTGAGGCCGGGGTTTAGGCCTTAGCGGCCGCGCCGGGCTTCATGAGGCGCTCGAGCAGTTCGACGTCTGCCTGTTCGCGCCGCTTCGGCAACGTGAGGGCGAGAGCGATGGCCGCGAGGGGGCCGACGACGAGGGCGATGACCCAGATCCAGCCACCATCGAAGGGCAAACCGATCCAGACGCAGATGGCCCAGACCGCCGCCGTCGCGGCAGCACCGACGAGCGGCACGAGCAAGAGGCCGTGCATCTGGCGACCAGGAACGACGTAGCGAACGCCGAGCGAGAGGGCCGCGCCGATGACCGTGACGAAGAGCAGTTCCATGCCTGTGAGCGTACTCGGTGCGAGGGCTGCGAGGGTCGTGCGAAGGGTTTAGCCGACGAAGCCCACGCGACGGGCCGAGTCGCTGCCAATTTCGACATAGCCGATGGCGGCCGTCGGCACGAGGTATTGCTTGCCCTTGCTGTCGGTCAGGCTCACGAGGGGCGCGCCCTTCTCCATGGCGGCCGTGATGGCGGCCGTGATGTCTGCCGCCGACTCCGAGGTCTCGAAGGCGAGCTCGCGGGGGCTGTTGAGAATACCGATGCGAATGTCCACGATCGTCAGCGTACCGGGCGGGCTGACGCGCTATCGCCGTGTTCACTGAGGGCGCACCGGCCCCTCAACGCTCCTGCCCCTGTGTCGGCGCGCGCCGGTAGCGTGACCCTATGACCACCTTCGACGCAGCCGTGCCGCGCGTCGATCGTGCGCCCATCGTTCTCGATGCCGGCCAGCAGCGAGTGGTGGATGCCCGGCGCACGCCCGGCGCGATCGTGCTCGGCGCGCCCGGCTCGGGCAAGACCACGGCCGTCATCGAACTCGTTGCGGCTGCCGTCGTCGATGACGGAATCGACCCCGAGCGTGTGCTCGTGCTCACGCCGTCACGGCGCACGGCGACGGTTTTGCGTGACCGACTCGCCCTGCGCATCGGCGGCGAGGGCGCCCTGCCCGGGCCCCTCGCGCGCTCGATTTCGGCCTACGCCTTTTCGGTCGTGACGGCCGCGCACCGCCTCGACGGGCTTGCCGAGCCCCGCCTCTTGAGCGGGGCTGACCACGATGCCGACCTGGCCGAATTGCTCGACCGCTCGGTGCTCGATGAGCTGCTGGGCCCCGCCGCGACTCTCGGCCCGGCGTGGCCCGAGCACCTGGGGCCTGACGTGCGTCGCCTGCCCGCGTTTCGCACCGAGTTGCGTGACGCCATCGCGCGCCTGAGCGAACACGGATGGAGCACCGACCGGCTGCGAGCGGCAGCGCGCGAGCGCTCCACGCCCGCGTGGGCCGCGATTGCCGACTTCGTTGACGAATATCGGCGCATCCTCGGGGCGTCTCGGCCCGGCCAGCTTGACCCCGCCGAACTCGTGCGCGCCGCCGTCGGCCTCGTGCGCGAGCCACCCGCTGCCATGCCCGCAC
>JBDKJR010000068.1:0-5050 GCA_039796515.1 Actinomycetota bacterium | reverse complement strand
GTTCAGGAACTCCGGACGGAAGTGCTGTTTGAGTTCGACCTGCACCTTCGCCTTCATGCGCTCGTAGACGCCGACATCATCATCGGACGGCGCAAAGCCCAGCGACTTGTTGATGTCACGGGAGCCCAGGTTGGTCGTCATGATGATCACGGTGTTCTTGAAGTCCACCGCGCGACCCTGTGCGTCGGTGAGGCGACCTTCCTCGAGCACCTGCAACAGCGAGTTGAAGATGTCCGGGTGAGCCTTCTCGATCTCGTCGAAGAGCACAACGCTAAACGGCTTGCGGCGCACCTTCTCGGTGAGCTGGCCGCCCTCTTCGAAGCCGACAAACCCGGGAGGGGCACCGAAGAGGCGCGAAACGGTGTGCTTCTCGCCGTACTCCGACATGTCGAGCGCGATGAGCGCGCCTTCGTCGTCGAACAGGAACTCGGCGAGGGCCTTGGCGAGCTCGGTCTTTCCGACGCCCGTGGGGCCGGCGAAGATGAACGAACCGCTCGGGCGCTTCGGGTCTTTCAGGCCCGCGCGCGTGCGACGAATCGTCTTGGCGAGCACCGAGATGGCTTCTTCTTGGCCGATGACCCGCTGGTGCAGGGCCTTCTCCATGAAGATGAGGCGCGAGCTCTCTTCTTCGGTCAGCTTGAAGACGGGGATGCCCGTGGCCTGCGCGAGCACCTCAGCAATCACGCCTTCATCGACGGTGCCGCTCGCGGCGACCTCGCCTGCGCGCCACTGCTTCTCGAGTCGCAAGCGCTCACCGAGCAGCTTCTTCTCGTCATCCCGAAGCGAGGCGGCCTTCTCGAAGTCTTGGTTCTCGATCGCCAGTTCTTTCTCTGTGCGCACGCCGGCGATCTTCTCGTCGAACTCGCGCAGCTCGGGCGGCGCCGAGAGAATCGACAGGCGCAGGCGAGCGCCCGCCTCATCGATCAGGTCGATGGCCTTGTCGGGCAAGAAGCGGTCTTGCACGTAGCGGTCGGCGAGGTTCACCGCGGCAACGATCGCACCGTCGGTGATCGACACTTTGTGGAAGGCCTCGTACTTGTCGCGCAGCCCCTTCAAGATGTTGATCGCGTGCGGCAGCGAGGGCTCGTTGACCTGCACGGGCTGGAAGCGACGCTCGAGCGCAGCATCCTTCTCAAAGTGCTTGCGATACTCGTCGAGCGTGGTTGCTCCGATGGTCTGCAGCTCGCCGCGTGCCAACAGCGGCTTCAGGATGCTCGCCGCATCGATCGCGCCCTCAGCAGCGCCCGCGCCCACGAGCGTGTGGATCTCGTCGATGAACACGATGATGTCGCCGCGCGTGCGGATCTCTTTCGTGACCTTCTTGAGGCGCTCTTCGAAGTCACCGCGGTAGCCGCTACCGCGATAAGCGAGCCGAGGTCGAGCGAGTAGAGCTGCTTGTCTTTGAGCGTCTCGGGCACCTCGCCCTTGACGATCGCCTGGGCGAGACCCTCGACGACGGCGGTCTTGCCGACGCCGGGCTCACCGATGAGCACGGGGTTGTTCTTCGAGCGGCGCGAGAGAATCTGCATGACGCGCTCGGCCTCTTTCTCGCGGCCGATCACGGGGTCGAGCTTGCCCTCGCGCGCAGCGGCCGTGAGGTTGCGGCCGAACTGGTCGAGCACTTGCGAGCCCTTGTCGGGGCTCGGGCTGTCGCCGCCGACGGCGACGGCCTCTTTACCCTGGTAGCCCGAGAGCAGCTGGATGACCTGCTGGCGCACGCGGTTGAGGTCGGCGCCGAGCTTGACGAGCACTTGAGCGGCGACTCCCTCACCCTCGCGGATGAGGCCGAGCAAGATGTGCTCGGTGCCGATGTAGTTGTGGCCGAGCTGCAGCGCCTCACGAAGCGAGAGCTCGAGCACCTTCTTGGCGCGCGGCGTGAAGGGAATGTGCCCGGTCGGCTGCTGCTGACCCTGGCCGATGATGTCTTGCACCTGCTCGCGCACGGCGTCGAGCGAGATGCTCAGCGACTCGAGCGCCTTGGCGGCGACACCCTCACCCTCGTGAATGAGGCCGAGAAGAATGTGCTCGGTGCCGATGTAGTTGTGGTTGAGCATCTTGGCTTCTTCTTGCGCCAAGACCACCACGCGACGGGCGCGGTCGGTAAACCGTTCGAACATCTCACACTCTCCTCACGCGGCGCCGTCGACAGGATGCGGAGCCGCTGTATCGAGGGTAACCAGAGCACCCCCGCAGAACTGCCCGTGTTCGCCGTAGGCGTGAGGGTTTGTGGCGGGCGAGCGACGTAGGGTGGGGGCGTGAGCAACCTTGAGGCCGAGCCCGCTGAGCTCATCGCGGGCGGGCAGCACGCGGCGGGCATCCAGCTGCTCGAACCGCGCGAGGTGCCGCTCGGCGGGCCGCGCGCGATGACCGTGCGCCGCACCCTGCCGCAGCGGGAGCGCAGCCTCATCGGAGCCTGGTGCTTCGTCGACCACTACGGGCCCGACGACGTGACCGAGACGGGCGGCATGACCGTGCCGCCCCACCCGCACACGGGTCTGCAGACCGTCAGCTGGCTCTTCGAGGGCGAGGTTGAGCACCGCGACTCGAGTGGCGCGCACGCGATGGTGCGGCCGGGCGAAGTCAACCTGATGACGGCGGGGCAGGGCATTCAGCACTCCGAAGTGTCGACTCCCTCGACCCAGCGCCTGCACGGCGCGCAACTCTGGGTTGCGCTGCCCGACCGAGACCGGCACGTGGCACCGTTCTTCGAGCACGCCGAGCCGGAGCCCATCACGATCGGCGCCGCGACACTGCGGGTCTTCGTCGGCGAGTTCGCCGGATCCGCGAGCCCCGTGCGCACCTTCACCGCGCTCATTGGCGCACAGCTCGACCTACCGGCCGGTGCGAGCGTCGAGCTGCCCCTTGACCCGAGCTTCGAATACGGCGTGCTGGTGGATGCGGGCATCGCCCACCTCGACGCCACCGAGGTGCCCCGCAACCACCTCGGCTACACGGCCCCGGGTCGCTCGTCGGTGCGGATCGCGGCCGGCGACGCTCCCCTGCGCGCGCTGCTGTTGGGCGGCGAGCCGCTCGGCGAACCTATCGTCATGTGGTGGAACTTCATTGCTCGCGACCACGACGAAATCGTCGCCCTGCGCGAGCAATGGCAAGCCGAGGTGATCGAGGGCGGCACCGATGCCGGACGGTTCGGCATCGTCAAGGGCTGGAACGGTCGGGCTCTGCCCGCGCCCGTGATGCCCGACGTGCGGTTGCGCCCGCGCGACTAGCGCTATTCGTGCGGGTCGGGCCGCGCGGTGGTCGCCTCGAGTCGCGCACGCTCTTCGGCTTCGACCTCGGCAAAGACGTCTCGCTCAGAGCGGTCGGCACGAATGATGGCGCGCATGGCGAACCAGAAGATGAGGCCGATGACGATCGTCGGCGTCACCGAGAAGATCGCGTTTCCCCAGAAGTCTTCGGGCATGGGTCCAGGATACGACGACGTTGCTGAGCGTGTCGCGCGCGACGGTCACGCCCGCGTAGAGCGCTGACATCGCAGCGACCGCCGCACGATCAGAAGACGCGCGCGAAGCCCGCCGAGCGGTTAGAACGCGCGCTCGACGCCCGCGCGCCGACGGGCCCAGAAACCGAGGGCGAGAACACCGACGGCGAGGCCTGCCGTTGCGGCGAGCACGATGGGGCCGAGGCTGGCGAGTTCGCCGAAACGGGAGGGCGCCGCCGATGCGGTCGCGGCGGCCGCATCGTCGAGCGATTGGGTCGGAAGCTGAAAGTCGTCAATCGAGTTTCCCAGCTCGACAGCGTTGTCGACCGTGATGCCGCCGAGCACCGTCGACAACCGGCCGTCATCGGCCTCGGCAATGACGCAATACGAGCCGTCGGGCACCGATTCGGTCGCGATGCTGCCGGTAAATCGGTTGGCGTCGGTCGTGACGACACTCTCGGCGATCGGCGCACCACAGTCGACGAGGGTTTGCGGTGCCAAGGCGAGGGTGACGAGCTCGATGTCTTCGCCGATCGTCGAGCCTTCGACGAGCAGCTCGCCCGAGACGGTGGATCCTGACAACGCCGAGTCGATGACGAGAGAGTCTGACGCGAAACCCGGACTCACCACGAGGAGCGCCGACACCGCGAGCAGCGGCACGCCAGCAACCACGGCGCGGAGGCGGTGAGAGATCACGTCGATCGCCGTTCGGGTCGGGCGATTCGCGGGTGCCGGAGGGCATCCGCGAGCAGTCGGATAGCAGGTGCCCTCACCCTATTCCGACGCCGACCGCGCGTCTTGCCCCCGTCCGGGGGCTATGGGGCTTAGCCGTTTGAGATGATGCCGAGAACGCCCGAGATGAGCAGATAGGCGCCGACGGCACCCACGATGATCCACAGGGCCAGTCGGTTCATGCTGACCTCGGGCTTCTTCTCGTCGTCGCCCGGCAGCTTCAGCTCGTCTTTCGCCATGCCGCGACCCTACTTCACGAGGGGGAAGAGGATGGTCTCGCGAATGCCGAGACCCGTGAGCGCCATGAGCAAGCGGTCGATGCCCATGCCCATTCCGCCGCTCGGCGGCATGCCATGTTCGAGCGCCGTCAAGAAGGCCTCGTCGAGACTCATGGCTTCGAGGTCGCCGCCCGCGGCGAGCGCCGCTTGCGCCACGAAGCGCTCGCGCTGCACGACGGGGTCGACGAGTTCGGAATAGGCCGTGGCCAGCTCGAAGCCGCGCACGTAGAGATCCCACTTCTCGACGACGCCCGGGATGCTGCGGTGCTCGCGCACGAGCGGGCTCGTGTCGACGGGGAAGTCCATGACGAAGGTCGGGCGCACGAGGTCACCCTTGACGAAGTGTTCCCACAGCTCTTCGACGTACTTGCCGGGCAGCGGGTGGTCGATCTCGATCTCGACCGCGTCGGCGAGCTTCTTGAGCTCGGCCATCGGCGTCTGCGGAGTGATCTCGACGCCCGCGGCGGCGCTGAGCGACTCGTACATGCTCAGGCGATCCCACTCGCCACCGAGGTCATACTCGGTGCCGTCGGCCCACGTCACGACGTGCGAGCCGCTCACGGCGGTCGCCGCGTTCTGAATCATCTCTTGCGTCAGATCG
>JBDKJR010000067.1:0-2669 GCA_039796515.1 Actinomycetota bacterium | reverse complement strand
CCTGACTCCGGCGTCGACGATGATCTCGGCTGTGCGCGACATCCACTGGCTCGACTTTGCGATTTTCGGCTCCATTGGTGCCGTCGTGGTCTTCGCGATCTGGGTCAACGTCATCGTCGTGAGCACCTCGAACGCCGTGAACGTTGCTGACGGTCTCGATGGGCTCGCGACGGGCGCGTCAATTCTCTCGATTGCGGCCTACATCTTCATCGCGTTCTGGCAGTTCAATCAGAGTTGTTACAACGACTTGATCGACCCCGACAACGTCTATCGCTGCTACGAAGTGCGCGATTCGCTCGACCTCGCAATCGTCGCTGCTGCAATCGCCGCAAGCCTCATCGGTTTCTTGTGGTGGAACACCTCGCCCGCCCACATTTTCATGGGTGACACGGGTTCGCTCGCGATCGGCGGCGCGCTTGCCGCCCTCGCGATCTTGACGCGCACCGAGCTCTTGCTCGTGTTCATCGGCGGCCTGTTCCTCATCGTCACGGGTTCGGTGATCGTTCAGCGGGTCTACTTCAAGCTCACGAAGGGCAAGCGCATCTTCTTGATGAGCCCCTTGCATCACCACTTCGAGCTCAAGGGCTGGGCCGAAGTCACGGTCGTTGTGCGCTTTTGGCTCATCGGTGGTCTCTTTGTGGCGGTTGGTGTTGGCCTGTTCTATCTCGAATGGGTCAGTCAGTAGCCGTGGGGCGTCCAGATTCTCTGCAGAGTTGGCACGATGACTGGTCGGGCCTGCGCGTGCTCGTGCTCGGTCTGGGAGTCACGGGTTTTTCGGTCGCCGACACGCTCGCCGAGTTGGGCTGCCGCGTGGTCGTGGTCGCCGATCGGGCCGATGACGATCGTGCGCGCATCCTCTCGGTGATCGGTGTTGAGCTTGCTGTCGTCGACCGGGGCGAACCGCTCCCCGAGGCCGCGCTCGACCTCGAACCCGAGCTCGTCATCGTGTCTCCGGGCTATCGCCCCGACCATCCGCACGTGCAATGGGCGCGCGACAACAACGTGGCGCTGTGGGGCGACATCGAGCTGGCCTGGCGCGTGCGCGACAAGGTCGCCCCGCCCGCCGAGTGGGTGCTCATCACGGGGACGAACGGCAAGACCACGACCACCCAATTGACCGCGACGATGCTGCAACAAGACGGGCGTCGCGCGGCGCCCTGCGGCAACATCGGAATCCCCGTGCTCGATGCGGTGCGTGACCCGGCCGGGTTCGACGTGTTCGTCGTTGAGCTCTCGAGCTTTCAATTGCACTGGATGCCCACGGCCGGCCCCGGCGCCGTGATTCCTCTGGCGACCGTGTGTCTGAACATTGCTGAAGACCACTACGACTGGCATGGCAGTGCCGACGCCTACGCCGCGGCAAAGGCCAAGATCTACGCCAACACGCGCATTGCGTGCGTCTATAACCGCGACGATGAGGCGACCATGCGCATGGTCGAAGACGCCGAGGTGAGCGAAGGGTGCCGAGCGATTGGCTTCGGTGCCTCGGTGCCCGGGTTGAGCGACATCGGTATCGTCGACGACATCGTGGTCGACCGGGCTTTTCTCGACGAGCGTCGCACGAGCGCCCTCGAACTGGCCGAACTGTCTGATGTCGCCACGGCAGGGCTCGCGACGCCGCACGGGCTCGCCAACACGCTCGCGGCGGCGGCGCTGGCCCGCGCGGTTGGCGTCGCGCCCGTCTCGGTGCGCGATGCCTTGCGTCGCTTTACGGTTGACGCGCACCGCACGCAGCTCTTGGCTGTCGTGAACGACATCGCGTGGGTCGACGACTCGAAAGCGACGAATCCGCACGCGGCCGCATCCGCGCTGAGCGCCTACCGGTCCGTCGTGTGGATCGTGGGCGGTCTGCTGAAAGGAGTCGACCTCGCCCCGCTCGTCGAGGCCCACCGCGACCGACTGCGCGCGGCGATCATCATTGGGGTCGAGCGGGATGCCGTGCTCGCGGCGTTCGCACGACACGCGCCCGCCCTGCCGCTGTTCGAGGTTGACGAGCGCGAGACTGAGCAGGTAATGCCTGTCGCGGTGCGACTGGCGGCCGATGTCGCGCTCGATGGCGACACGGTGTTGCTCGCGCCGGCCGCGGCATCGATGGATCAGTTCGTTGACTACGCCGACCGCGGCAACCGCTTCGCCGCCGCCGTGCGGCAGCACCTGAAGGGGGAGGCCCATGACGACGGTCCGTCCTCCGCGGGGTCGCCCGAGTCCTGAGCCACAGCCAGGCCAGCCACCGCAGCGTTCGGCGCCCGCCGCGGTCGTCGCGGTTCGCCGGCTCTTTGGGGTCGAGCACCCGGACGCTTTGCTCGTCGTCGGCACGGTGGTGTTTCTCGTCCTGTTTGGGCTCGTCATGGTGCTCTCGTCATCGGCCGTGACCTCGGCCCAAAACAACGAGGGCGACTTCTTCGCGATCTTCTTGCGTCAGGGCTTGTTCGCTCTCATCGGTATTCCGCTCATGCTCACGATCGCGCGGCTTCCCGCAATCTTTTGGCGACGCTGGGCTCGCCACGCGGTCATGGTCGGACTCGGTCTGCAGCTCTTGGTCTTTACGGGACTCGGTTATGACTACGGCGGAAACCAAAACTGGATCTCCATCGCCGGCTTTACCGCTCAGCCCTCCGAGTTCTTGAAGCTCGCGCTTGTCATTTGGCTGGCGACCGTGCTCGCCGACC
>JBDKJR010000066.1:0-2647 GCA_039796515.1 Actinomycetota bacterium | reverse complement strand
CGACCACGGTCGTCGGCGGCACGGGGGCGAACTGTGCCGCGATTTGCCGCGCCACACTGCCCGAGCTCACGATGAGGGCCCCGATCGCGCCCGAGGCGATGTCGGCCACGACGGGCTGCGGCGCCGCCACGCCCACCGTGCGATACGCCGTCACGAACCGCGCGGCAATGCCGCGCTCCGCGAGTCCGCTCACGAGCGTCGGCTCGGCGATTTCGCTTTGCGGAATGAGAACCGCGCCGTGCTGCGGGGTACCGGGCCACTCGCGCACGAAACCCCGGGCCGAGTGGTCACTGGGCACAAAGTCGACGGCGTATCCGGCGAGGGTCAGGGCGTGGGCCGTGGTCTCGCCGATG
Organism: Actinomycetota bacterium; assembly: GCA_039796515.1. Lineage (GTDB taxonomy): Bacteria > Actinomycetota > Actinomycetes > Actinomycetales > Microbacteriaceae > Microcella. Next base: position 2,294 of record JBDKJR010000066.1, on the reverse strand, counting down.
GCGGCCACGCGCGTGGATGCCGGGATGCGAACGCCGTGGCCGACGAGAACATCCACGGTTGTCGCGCTCGTGACGACGAGCCAGCCGTAGTCCCCTTCGCGCAGCGCGTCGAGTTCGGCGGCCAATTGCTCGGGGTTCTCGGTAGGAGCAAAGTTGATGAGCGGAGCAATGACGGGAGTCGCGCCGATCGCGCGCAACTGTGCAGCGACACCGTCGCCCCACTTGCCGCCGCGCGGAACGAGAACCCGCCAGCCCAGCAGGGGTTTGACAACGGGCACGACTCCCCTGGGAGTGCGCTCGATCGTCACATCGTGCAGAAATACCATCGGCTCCATGATGACTCGGCCGAGGCGAGAGTCATAATCGGGGGCCGTGATTAGTCGTCGCTGACGACAGCCCACACAACGAGTCCAGCGACGACAACGGCCGCGGCCGTTGCGCCGATGATCCACGGCACCGGGTTCGCCCGGTACGAGCGCTGAACACGGCTCGCCAATTCGCTGGCTTGCTTCGTCACATCGAGTTTGTCATCGATGGCGTTCAGCGTCTGCTCGAGTCGAGCGCGCGTCGCGGCCACGGTCGACGATGCGGTGTCGCTCATGATGCTCCTCGCTTTCTGAGTCCGCGCACGACGCGAACATCTTCTTTGACACTTTCGATGGTCTGGCTGGGCACGGGCGGAACGCCGAGCTTGAGCTGGCTCACGCCAATCGCCGCGGCGATGCCCGCCAAGACGAGCAAGGCGCCGCCCACAATGAAGGCGGCCGCCCACGGCGGCAGCACGAGGGCAAGCGCCAGCACGCCAGCCGCGGTCAGCACGAGCGTCGCGAAGAACGCGAACACCCCTGCCGTCACCAAGAATCCGGCGCCGATGCCCGCGGCCTTGAGCTTGCCGACGATCTCGGCCTTGAGCGAGGCGAGCTCCGCCTCGATCAGTTCGCGAATGAGGCCCGGAAGGTCAGAGATGAGCGTGAACAAACCGCGCCGTTCGCGCGGAGCGCTCGACGGTGTCTGACTCATGACGATGCGGCAGTGCCGCGCTTCGCCGCGGGCTTCGTGGCGCCCGCGGTCGGCGCGCTCGTGGCCGGCTTGCCGACGGTCGGTTTGGCGGCGGCCGGTTTGGCAGCGCCGCGACCCGTCACCTGGCCGACCAGGTTCTTCGCGCCGTCGGAGACGAACTCGGCAACCTCGGGCGCCTTCTCCTTGACGAAGTCTTCGACCTGGTCAACACGCTTTTGCACGCGCGGGTCATTCCAGAAGCCCTGCACGGCGCCCTTGAGCTGCTCGTAGCGCTCACGGCCCGCACGGGTTCCCAACACATAGCCAACGGCGAGGCCGGCGGCGAACAGGATCTTGCCTCTCATGACGCACTCCTCACGCTGCGCGGCATCGACAGGTGGGCCGCGGCAACACCCCCAGCGTAGCCCGCTTGCGTGAGGGGGTGCAGAGTGCTGCGCCCAGGTGACCGAGCGTTACGCCGGCGACGGCGTCGTGCCGATCGACGCCGCGACCGCGCGCGCCTGAGCGATGACGCGGCCGAGCTCGCGCCCGGCGACGTGCTCACCCACGACCGGGATGCTGCCGTCGACCGTGACGGCGCCCGCGCGCATCCATTCGACGATCGAATGGTCGAGAATCGCGGTGCTCGGGATGCTCACGCCGAGCAACACCTGCGCATCGAGCCGCGCCTGCTCGAGCGAGGCGGGCTGCTCATACGTCAGTCGCACGATGGCGCGGCCGTTTGCGGCCTCGTGCAGGTGAGTCCAGCGTGCGCTCAGGTGGGTGAGGGTTCGCGCCACGACGTCGGAACCGCGCGCCACCACCACGCCCGCGCCGCGGGGGCTACCCGCGAGCAGGCTGCCGTCGAGCACGAGAGTCACGACGCTCTCGCGCGTGGGTTCGGCCCGGGCCGTCTCGCCCGCCGTGACGAGCGCGGGCGCCGCGACCACGACGACGCCATGCCGCACCTCGGGCTCGTCACCCTCGGCAGCCACGAGCACGACGTGATCGGGGTGAGCCTCGGCAACGCGCACACCGCACTCGATCGGCACCCCGAAACGCGTGAGCTCCGCCACGAGCAGGTCAACGAGCGAGCTCATGCCGCCGTCGAGCAAACCCGTGGCGCCGTCGATCACGGCGTCATCGTCGACCTCGAGTCGCATGCGGGCGACGGCGCGGCCGAGCGAGTTCTCGCGCAGAAGGTTGTGCACGAGGCCCGGCACCGCGGTCACGGGCAGGCTGTCGGGGTGCACGCCCCGCACGGCCTCGACCACGGGGGCCACGAGGCGCTCGAG
>JBDKJR010000065.1:0-5171 GCA_039796515.1 Actinomycetota bacterium | reverse complement strand
GCTCGGCTCAGGGCTGTCGCTCTCGGTGGGCTCCGGGGTCGCCGACTCACTTTCGGTGGTCTCGGGCGAAGGCTGCGCCGTGTTCGAGTTGGCGTTGCCCACGAGCAGCACGATCACGACGATGAGCGCAACGAGCACGGCTGCCACGATCGCGATGAGAGCGATGAGCATGCCGCGGTGCTGGCGGTCGGCCGGGTCAGACGCGACGGCGGTGCTGACCTGCGGCAACGGAGTGGTCGGGTGGTCGAACCGTTCGGTCGGTGTCTCGTCGGCCATGGCTGCTCCCGGATCGGTTGTCGTCGCACCTGAGGCGTCGTGAGCCCCAGCGCGCCCAGCCTAGAGCGAGATGTCGGCCGGGGCCAGAGACGATCACCCGGCGGCGGTCACCGATGCATCCGCATCGTCACGATCGACCCGGATGCGGATCGCCACGAGCGACGCCACGAACGTGATGACCGACATGCCGGCCAACACAATCGCGGGGTGCCACCAGGCGTTGCCCGTGGCGACGCCGAGAGCGCCCGTGAGGGCGGGAACGAACCCTGAGACGACGGCGGCGAGGGCGTACGAGAAGCCGAGCGCCGAATAGCGGTAGCGCTCATCGAAGAGTTCGGTGATGATGCCGCCGAGCGCTGCCCAACTCATGGTCGGCAAGATGCCGCCGACGATCATCATGCCCACGAGAAAGCCGAAGCTCGCGTTCTGCAAGAAGAAGTACAGCGGAAACGCCACGAGCAGCGTGCCGAGAGCACCGATCGCGACGACGAGTCCTGAGCCGATGCGCGTGGCCCACGCGCCGAACAACGGGATCGTCACGAGCTGCAAGAGCGCTCCGATGGTGGTCGCGATCAAGAGCTGCGAGTAGTCATAACCGAGCACCGCGGCGCCGTAGTTGATCGTGTACGTGTTCATGAGCGAGTACGAACCGATGCCGAGCAGCGCGACGCCCACGGCGACAACGATCGTGACGGGCTGGGCGCGCAGCAGGGCGGCGAGGGGGATGCGCGGCGCGCGCCCGGCATCCTTCACCGCAACAAACACCGGAGTCTCGGTAATGGCGAGGCGCAAGTAGAGCGAAACGGCGAGTAACGGAAACGCGGTGAGGAACGGCACGCGCCACGCCCACTCGGCGATCTCGGCGCTCGAGAGCGTGAGGGTCAGCCAGAGGAAGGCGACGGCCGCGAGGATCGAGCCGATCGGTGAGCCGAGCTGCGGCATGGCCGCCGCAAACGCGCGCTTGGCGCGGCTCTCGTGTTCGGTCGCGATGAGCACGGCTCCGCCCCATTCGCCGCCGAGCGAGATGCCTTGAACGACGCGCAGCAGAACGAGCAGCACGGCGCCGAACCAGCCGGCTTGGGCATAGGTGGGTAGCACGCCGATGAGGCCCGTTGCCACACCCATCATCGTGATCGTCACGATAAGCGTCGTGCGACGGCCGATGCGGTCACCGAGGTGACCGAAGATGATCGCGCCGAGCGGGCGAATCACGAACGCGACGCCGATGGTCGCGAGAGCGGCGAGATTGGCGCCGACGGCTCCGAGCGGTTCGAAGAACAGCGGCCCGGCGAAGAAGGCCGAGAAGTACGCAAAGAGGTAGAAGTCGTAGGACTCGAGAGACGTGCCGACGAGCGACGCCCAGCGTGCGCGGCGCGCGATGCGCGGGTCAGAGGGAGTAGCAGGGGCGGCGTTAGCGGCGAGAGCGGTCACAAGGGAGTCAGCGTAGCGGGCACCCCGTTCATTCCCGTCGGCAAGGCCGCTACGATGGGTGCATCGACTGTGATCCGGCCATCACCGGGGAGTCCTCGGAAGATTCCTCTCGTCACGAGAGGCGGTAGACCCGAGCGGGGCAGGCCCGTCAGAGCCGGTGCAGAGAGGCGAGCATCCTGGATGCGCGCAAGCGGGGTGGTACCGCGGCAGGCCAGCGATGGCCGGTCGTCCTCGCGGAATGTGACCGCAGCATCCACTGACCACCCACGGCCCCCGCCACCTGCACCCTCCGGAGTAGCTATGTCATACCCCCGTCACCGCGACGACGCCTCGGTTGCCGTATCGCCGAGCTTTCCGGCGCTCGAGCACGAGGTTCTCGCCTACTGGGCGGCACACGACACCTTCCGTCGCTCGGTCGCGAATCGCGAGGGCTGCGACGAGTGGGTGTTCTACGACGGCCCGCCCTTCGCCAACGGCCTGCCGCACTATGGCCACTTGCTGACCGGCTACGCGAAAGACGTCTTCCCGCGCTTCCAGACCATGCGTGGCAAGCAAGTGCACCGCCGCTTCGGCTGGGACACCCACGGTCTGCCGGCCGAGCTCGAGGCCATGAAGCAACTCGGCATCACCGAGAAGGCCGAGATCGAGCAGATGGGTATCGAGGCCTTCAACGCGAAGGCGCGCGAGAGCGTGCTCGTCTACACAAAGGAGTGGGAAGACTACGTCACCCGCCAGGCGCGCTGGGTCGACTTCGAGAACGACTACAAGACGCTCGACATCACGTTCATGGAGAGCGTGCTGTGGGCCTTCAAGACTCTGCACGACAAGGGCCTCGCCTATGAGGGCTACCGCGTGCTGCCGTACTGCTGGCGCGACGAAACCCCGCTCTCGAACCACGAGTTGCGCATGGACGACGACGTCTACAAGATGCGTCAAGACCAGTCGGTCACCGTGAGTTTTCCGCTCGTCGGTGAGAAGGCCGAGGCTCTCGGGCTCACGGGCGTCAAGGCCCTCGCGTGGACGACGACGCCGTGGACCCTTCCGACGAACCTCGCCCTCGCGGTGGGCCCCGAGATCGAATACGTGGTGGTGGATGCGGGGGCCGAGTCGTTCTTGCTGGCCGCCGACACCCTCGGCGCCTACGTCAAAGAGTTCGGCTTCGCTTCGCTCGACGAGGCACGCGCGGCCATCGTGCGCACGCTCCGAGGCGCCGAGCTCGGCGGCGTGCAGTACGACCGCCTGTGGGATTACTACGCCAACGCCGAGGTGTGGGGCACGCAGAACGCGTGGCAGATTCTCGTGGCCGACTACGTCGCCACGGGCGAGGGCACGGGTATCGTGCACCAGGCACCCGCGTATGGCGAAGACGACCAAGCGACGTGTGCTGCCGCGGGCATCCCGATCATCATTTCGGTTGATGACGGTGGGCGTTTTCTCGACGTCGTGAGCGAGGTCGCGGGCCTGCAGGTCTTCGACGCGAACAAGACCCTCATCGGCATGCTGCGCGAGCAGGGCCGACTTGTGCAGGTGCGCAGCTACGAGCACAGCTATCCGCACTGCTGGCGCTGCCGCAACCCGCTCATCTACAAGGCCGTCTCGAGCTGGTTCGTGCGCGTCACGCAGATTCGCGAGCGCATGCTCGAACTCAACGAGCAGATCACGTGGGTGCCCGAGAACGTCAAGCACGGCCAGTTCGGCAAGTGGCTCGAGGGCGCGCGCGACTGGTCGATCAGCCGCAACCGCTATTGGGGCAGCCCGATTCCGGTGTGGAAGAGCGACGACCCCAACCACCCGCGCGTCGACGTCTATGGCTCACTCGCTGAGCTCGAAGCCGATTTCGGCACCCTGCCGCGCAACGCCGCGGGCGAGGTCGACCTGCACCGCCCGTTCATCGACGAGCTCACGCGACCCAACCCCGACGACCCGACCGGTCAGTCGACCATGCGCCGCATCGAAGACGTCTTTGACGTGTGGTTCGATTCGGGCTCGATGCCGTTCGCCCAAGTGCACTACCCGTTCGAGAACGCCGATTGGTTCGAGAGCCACAACCCCAGCGACTTCATCGTCGAATACATCGGGCAGACGCGTGGCTGGTTCTACACGATGCACATTCTTGCCACGGCGCTGTTCGACCGCCCGGCATTCAGCAACGTCATCAGTCACGGCATCGTGCTCGGCAACGACGGCCAGAAGATGTCGAAGAGTCTGCGCAACTACCCCGACGTGAGCGAGGTCTTTGAGCGCGACGGTGCCGACGCCATGCGCTGGTTCCTCATGTCGAGCTCCGTCATTCGCGGCGGAAACCTCGTCGTGACCGAAGAGGGCATTCGCGCGGGTGTGCGCGAGTTCTTGCTGCCACTGTGGAGCACCTACTACTTCTTCACGCTCTACGCCAACGCGGGCTCGCTCGGCGCAGCGGTGCCGCGCACCGACTCGACCAACGTGCTCGACCGCTACTTGCTCGCCAAGACGCGCGATCTCGTGGTTGAGGTGACCGAGCAATTCGAGGCTCTCGATGCCCCGATGGCTGCCGCGGCTCTGCGCGACTTCGCCGACGTGCTCACTAACTGGTACGTGCGCCGCTCGCGCGACCGCTTCTGGGTGGGCGATGATCGGGATGCCCACGACACCCTCTTCACGGTGCTCGAGACCCTCGCCCGCCTCGCGGCGCCGCTCGCGCCTCTCGTGGCCGAAGAAGTGTGGCGCGGCCTCACGGGCGGCGAGAGTGTGCATCTCGCCGATTGGCCGCTCGCCGAGGACTTCCCGGCCGACGACGCCCTCGTGGCCGCGATGGACCGCGTGCGGGCCATCGCGAGCTCGGGTCTCGCCTTGCGCAAGGCCCAGTCATTGCGCGTGCGTTTGCCCCTGCAGAGCCTCACGGTCGTGACGCCCGGGGCTGCGGCGCTCGCCGACTTCAGCGACATCGTGCGCGATGAGCTCAACGTCAAGGCCGTGACGCTCGTCGAGTTCGACGAGAGCCTCGTCGACGACTACGGCATCGCGCGCCGCTTGGCCGTCAACTCGCGCGCTGCCGGCCCGCGCATCGGCAAGCAGGTGCAGCAGGTAATCGCGGCGGCGAAAGCCGGCGACTGGATGCTCGACGGAGACACCGTCGTCGTCGGCGGTGTGCCGCTCGAAGCGGGGGAGTACACCCTCGAACTCGAGCTCGACGACCCCGCCGCGGCCGTCGTGTTCTTGCCCGGCAGCGGCTTCGTGTTGCTCGACACACGTGTGACGCCCGAACTCGCCGCCGAAGGCCTCGCACGCGATGTCATTCGCGCTGTGCAGCAAGCGCGCAAAGACGCGGGGCTCGACGTGAGCGACCGCATCGCGCTGACGCTCGGCTCTGACGACGCTGCGGCCCTCGCCGCGGTTGAAGCGCACCGCGAGCTCATCAGCAGCGAGACGCTTGCCACGGCGCTGCACCTCGGCGCGGCGGGCGACGGCGCGGCGACGGCCGTGGG
>JBDKJR010000064.1:0-12928 GCA_039796515.1 Actinomycetota bacterium | reverse complement strand
AGCGACCGCGAGCGGGATGAGTTGCTTGAGTCGGGGCTTGCCTCGGGCAAGCGCATCCCGAAAGACAACGGCATTCAGCGCTACAAGGGTCTCGGTGAGATGAACCACCAAGAGCTGTGGGACACCACCATGAACCCCGCGTCGCGCACCCTCTTGCAGGTCACTCTCGAAGATGCCGCGGTCGCCGACAGCGTGTTTTCGACCCTCATGGGCGACGACGTCGAGCAACGCCGCACCTTTATTCAGCAGAACGCGAAAGACGTGCGCTTCCTCGACATCTAGTCGAGGCCGCCGCACAGACGACATCACCACCAAAGGACTCCACTCATGGCAGACGACACCACGGGCATCGAGCCGGTCGACTACGGGCCGGGCGGTCGGGTGAACCAGGTCGACCTGCAGCTCGAAATGCAGCGGTCGTACCTCGACTACGCGATGAGCGTGATCGTTGGGCGCGCGCTGCCCGATGTGCGCGACGGCCTCAAGCCCGTGCACCGTCGCGTCATCTACGCGATGTTCGACGGTGGCTACCGCCCCGACAAGGCCTACTCCAAGTGCTCGCGCGTCGTCGGCGATGTCATGGGTCAGTTCCACCCGCACGGTGACTCGGCGATCTACGACGCGCTCGTGCGCCTCGTGCAGCCGTGGTCAATGCGGTATCCCCTCGCCGCGGGCCAGGGCAACTTCGGCTCGCCCGGCAATGACGGTGCCGCCGCACCGCGATACACCGAAACCAAGATGGCGCCCCTCGCCATGGAGATGGTTCGGGATATCGAAGAAGACACCGTCGACTTCCAAGACAACTATGACGGCCGCACGCAAGAGCCGAGCATCCTGCCCGCTCGATTCCCGAACCTGCTCGTCAATGGTTCGGTGGGCATCGCCGTCGGCATGGCGACCAACATTCCTCCGCACAACTTGCGTGAGGTTGCGGCCGCGGCGCTGTGGCACCTCGAGAACCCTGAGGCCGATCGCGAGACGCTGCTCGAGGCGATTCTGCAGCGCGTCAAGGGCCCCGACTTTCCCACCGGCGCCCAGATTCTCGGCGTCAAGGGCATTCACGACGCCTATCGCACGGGCCGTGGCTCGATCACGATGCGCGCGGTCGTCACGGTCGAAGAGATTCAGAACCGCACGTGTCTCGTGATTACCGAGTTGCCGTACCAGGTCAACCCCGACAACCTCGCGATCAAGATCGCCGATCTCGTGAAAGAGGGCAAGCTCGGCGGCATCGCCGACATTCGCGATGAGTCATCGGGGCGCACGGGTCAGCGCCTCGTCATCGTGCTCAAGCGCGACGCGGTCGCCAAGGTCGTGCTCAACAACCTCTACAAGCACACGCAGCTGCAAGACAACTTCGGCGCGAACATGCTCGCGATCGTCGACGGCGTGCCGCGCACGCTGCCGATCGACGGCTTCATCACCTACTGGGTTGCGCACCAAATCGAGGTCATCGTTCGCCGCACGGCGTTCCGCCTCGCGAAGGCCGAAGCAGATGCCCACATTTTGCGTGGGTATTTGAAGGCATTGGATGCCCTCGACGAGGTCATCGCCCTCATTCGTCGCTCGCCCACGGTCGACGAAGCCCGCGACGGTCTCATCGCGTTGCTCGATGTTGACGAGCTGCAAGCCACGGCGATCCTCAACCTGCAGTTGCGTCGCCTCGCTGCGCTCGAACGGCAGAAGATTCAGGATCAGGCGGACGAGCTCGAGCGTCTCATCGCCGACTACCAGGCGATTCTCGCAAGCCCCGAGCGTCAGCGCACGATCGTCTCCGACGAACTCACCGAGATCGTCGACAAGTACGGCGACGATCGTCGCACCGAGATCATGATGGGCTTCGACGGCGACATGAGCGTCGAAGACCTCATTCCCGTCGAAGAGATGGTCGTCACGGTGACGCGCGGTGGGTACATCAAGCGCACGCGCAGCGACAACTACCGCTCGCAGCACCGCGGCGGCAAGGGCGTCAAGGGTGCACAGTTGCGCGCCGACGATGTCGTCGAGCACTTCTTCGTGACGACCACCCACCACTGGCTCTTGTTCTTCACGACGCGGGGTCGGGTATATCGCCTCAAGGCTTACGAAGTGCAAGAGGCCGGGCGTGACGCCAAGGGTCAGCACGTTGCCAACTTGCTCGCCCTGCAGCCCGACGAAGAGATCGCGCAGATTCTCGACATTCGCGACTACTCGGTTGCCCAGCACCTCGTGCTCGCGACGCGCAACGGTCTCGTCAAGAAGACCGCGCTCACCGAATACGACACCAACCGCACGGGCGGCATCATCGCCATCAACCTGCGCGAGGGTGACCAGCTGGTGTCGGCGATGCTCGCCGATGACTCTGACGACATCCTGCTCGTGTCGCGACGGGGCATGTCACTGCGGTTCACGGCCGACGATTCGGCACTGCGGCCCATGGGACGCTCGACCTCGGGCGTGACGGGCATGAAGTTCCGCGAGGGCGACGAGCTGCTGTCGGCATCCGTCGTCGGAGACCGCGGATTCGTCTTCGTCGTCACCGAAGGCGGCTACGCGAAGCGCACCGATGTCGAGCAGTACCGCGTGCAACAGCGTGGCGGTTTGGGCATCAAGGTGGCCAAGCTCAGTGACGACCGAGGAGCCCTCGCGGGCGGTCTCATCGTGGCTGACGACGACGAGGTGCTCGTGGTCATGCAAAATGGCAAGGTGGTACGCTCCTCGGTGGCCGAAGTGCCCGCCAAGGGCCGCGACACCATGGGGGTCGTGTTCGCCCGACCCGATGACGACGACCGCATCATCGCGATCGCTCGCAACAGTGAGCGAAACCTCGTCGAGACCGAAACCGACGTCGACAGTGACGCCACTACCAGCAGTGACACCGACACCACCGAGGCCGCCCCGGCGGCCGAGGGCGGAAAGGACGAGAACGCGTGAGTACAGTCGCCGAGAAGTTGCAGCGCAAGTCGCAGCGACAGGCCCCCACCAAGCAGGTTCGCCTCAAGCTCGTCTACATCGACTTCTGGTCGGCAGTGAAACTGTCGTTCCTCGTCGCCATCTGCGGAGCGATCTTGCTGCTCGTCTCGACGCTCTTGGTCTGGATCGTGTTGAGCTCGCTCGGCGTCATCGAGCAGATCGACTCGGTCTTCACCGACATCATCGGTGAAGACGCTGCGAGCCTCGCGAGTGTCTTCTCGCTCGGCCAGGTCATGTTCTTCGCCACGATCGTCGCGCTGCTCAACATCGTGGGTGGCACGGCGATCGGCGCCATCAGCGCGTTGCTCTACAACCTGAGCGTGCGTCTGACGGGTGGGCTTCTCGTCGGATTCACCAACAACTAATCAACCAACCCACCCCGATTGGGCGCGGGTGACCGGATGCAGTACAGTCGTATCCGGTCTCACGGGGATATAGCTCAGGCGGTTAGAGCGCTTCGCTGATAACGAAGAGGTCCCAGGTTCAAGTCCTGGTATCCCCACGCATTGTCTGTCACGCCGCCGCTTCTGCGGCGTGACGGCGCTTCCGCGAGACGAGCGCGGTCGTCTCGCTTCGCGGATCGCCATCACGATGCACTGGGGCCTTAGCTCAATTGGTAGAGCGCCTGCTTTGCAAGCAGGAGGTCAGGAGTTCGATTCTCCTAGGCTCCACTGTATTTTTTATCGCGCCGCCGCCTCTGCGGCGCGATGCGCTTCCGCGAGACGAGCGTGGTCGTCTCGCTTCGCGTCGCGATACCAAGTGGCGCGAATCCGCTCCTGCGGCGCGATGCCGCTTCCGCGAGACGAGCGTGGTCGTCTCGCTTCGCGTCGCGGTAACACGTTGCGCGAGTCCGCTCCTGCGGCGCGATGCCGCTTCCGCGAGACGAGCGCTGAGTTAGGCCGGGTCGAAGGTGATCGTGGCGGAGAGGCCGCGCGGGTCGCGGCGGGCGAGACTGACCTCGGCTCCGCTCGCGCGCGCGAGCTCGGCAACGATGGCGAGGCCAAGGCCCGTGCCCGGGGTCGTGGTGCCCCCGCGCCAGAATCGGTCGAACGCTCGCGCGAGCTCGTCGTCGGACATCCCGGGCCCCTCATCGAGAACCGACAGGGTGGGGCGCTCGCCCCCCGCAATCACCACGCGAATGTGGTCGCCGTCGGCAGAAACGGCCAGAGCGTTGTCAATGATGTTGTCGATCATCTGGTCAACGCCCGTCGTGACCGCGACTACGCGCACGCTCGGCGGACCCTCGATCGTGAGCGTGATGCCGCTCTCGGCGGCAAGGGGCTCCCATTGCTCGACGCGTTCACGCGCGATCGCGGCAAGGTCAACAGCGACGACGGGGCTGGCGGATGCTCCCGCGCGCCCCAGCGCGAGCAAGCCCTCGACGATCGTCACGAGACGGTCGGCCTCGAGCTCGGCGGCGGCAAGTCGCGCGACCGCGCCCTCGGGGTCGGACTCAATGAGGTCGCGCGCGCGCTCGAGCTTGAGCCGCAAAGCAGTGAGCGGCGTGCGCAGTTGGTGCGAGGCATCGGCGGCGAAGGCGCGCTGTTCGTCGATGAGCCCGGCCAGTCGATCCGCCATGCGGTTAAACGAGCGGGCGAGGCGCACGAGCTCGGGCGCTCCCGCGCGGGGGTCGGCGCGCGCCGCAAGGTTGCCGGCCGCGAGCTGTTCGGTGGTAGCGGTGAGCACGGTGAGCCGCCGAGTGACGGTGCCCGAGAAAACGATGCCGGCGATGCCGGCCATGATGAGGGTCAGCAGCGCGACGATGCCGATGACCTGCAGGCGTTCACCCACTTCGTCGTCGACGACCGCCTCAGAGTAGGTGAGGCGCACGGCGCCAACGATGTCGGTACCGCTCAGCACGGGAACGGCGACGTACACCAGCTCTTCGCCGAGGGTGGTCGAAAATCGCGAGCCCGACGAGATCGTGCCACTCAAGGCTTCGGCAATTTCGGGCCGCGACGAGTAATCGCCGCCCACGGCCGACTGGTCGTCGTCACTCGTCACGCGGGCAATGCCGTCGGCGTCGACGATGACGACGCGACCGCCTCCGGCGGTCCGATAATCGAGAGCCGCGACGGCGACGGCCTCGAGCTCTGTTGCGTCGAGCGATTCGAGGGCTTCTTCTGACCGCCCGGCGAGCACGAAGGCATCGCGTTCGAGCCCGGTCACCAGCCGGTCAACCTCGACAGTGCGGAGGTATTGGGCGAGAGGGACCGTCTGCACGATGAGAACGAGGGCCGTGATGACCATCACCATGCCCATGAACCGCCAGCGCATCAGGGCTCTCCGAGCCGAAAGCCGACTCCGCGCACCGATTCGATCCAGCCCGGGTCGCCCAGCTTCTTGCGCACCGCGGCGATGTGGGCGTCGAGGGTCTTCGCGGTGCCAAACCACGTGGTGTCCCACACATCGCGCAAAATGTCGGTTCGGCGATACACCGCTCCGCGATCGCGGGCAAGGTATTCCAGAACGTCAAACTCACGCGGCGTCAGGTGCACGGGCTCGCCATCGAGCAACACGCGTCGGGCTCTGCTGTCGATCACGAGTCGGGACTCGCTCTCGTCGCGCATGGGCGAGGCGGTTCCCCCCGCCCGGCGCGTAATCGCGTGGATGCGCGCCACGAGCTCGCGCATGCCAAAGGGCTTCACGATGTAGTCGTCCGCGCCCAACTCGAGCGCGACCACGCGGTCAACCTCTTCATCGCGGGCGCTGACGATGATGATCGGTACCTCGCTGCTCGCGCGGATTCGCCGGCACACCTCGGTGCCATCGAGATCGGGCAAGCCGAGGTCGAGCACGATGAGGTCGGGCGCCAGCTCGGCGACGAGTGCGATGCCCTCGAGCCCGCTCGATACGCGGGTGGCGGTAATCGCGCGGTCAGCGAGCCCATCGACAATGCCGTCGGCGACAGCATCGTCGTCTTCGATCACGAGAACCCGCATGCGCACATCATGCTCCTCTCGCGCGCGCGACGCCGAGCATCCCGCCATCGAGGTCACGATCTTGGATGAATCTTGGATGTTCGGGGGCGGTCTCTGAAGACGGCGCGGCCTAGCGTTGAAGCATGAAGACGCAGATCATCACCGCCCTCTCGATCGCCGCCGTGCTCGGTACCGCGGGAGGAGCGTATGCCGTGAACCAGACGATGCTCACCTCGGCATCGAACGAGCCGTCGGTGATTGGTAGCGCGACTCCGGTCTTGGTGCCGATCGCCCCCAAGGGTGCCGACATTCCGGCCGACTACCGGGAGCAGTTGGCGGCCGCGGCCAACCAGAAGCCGACCCCTGCCGGTGGGCTTGTCTCGTCGAGCGCCACTACCGCGCCGGCGCCGAGCGCATCGAGCCATGAAAGTGACGACGATGACGAGGTTGAGGCCGATGAGGTCGAGCACGAAGAAGAAGACGAGTCAGACGATGACGACTAATGAGCGACCTGCCGCAGTAGCGCGAGCCCTCACGGGCGCGGGAACGGCCATCGCCATGATCGGCATGGTCACGGCCTTTCAGATTTCGGCGGCAGCCGAACAGAAAGCTCAAACAGAGGCTGCAGCTGCGACTGCGGTCACCGCGGCGCCGGCGAACGTGCGTGGTCAGGCTGTGCGGGTTCTCGACCCGAGCCTGTTGCCCGAGATCGTGGCTGCGGCGCCCGTCGCCGCTCCCGCCGCGAGTTCGTCGTCAGGCTCGAGTTCGACGGCCGCTGCTCCCGCTGCTCCCGCTGCTCCCGCGGCGCCCGCACCCGCTCCCGCACAGCCGACTCCGCCGGCCAACGGCACAACCGCAGGGTCGGGCGGCTGAGCCTTCGGGTCTCGCCCCTCACGACCACCGAGTCATCATGACCCTCACGCGCACCGACTCGCTCACTCACTCGTGGACGATGATGGGCGGATCGGCCCGCATGTGGGTTGTTGGGGCATCCGCTGCAACGGGCATAGGGCGCGAGGATGCAATCGCCCTCGTCGAGGGTCGCGGAGCGCACCTCGAACAGTCGTGGAGCCGTTTTCTCGCCACGAGCGACCTGAGTCGACTCGCCGATGCGGCGGGCGCACCGACGATCGTGGAACCCGAAACCGTGCAGTTGTTGCGCGCGATGCTCGACGGGTGGCATGAGACCGACCGCGATTTCGATCCCACCCTGTTGCCCGCCGTGATCGCCGAGGGCTACGGCCGCTCACTGGTTGACCCCAGTCGAGCAACCCAGCTTCCGACGACGGCCCGGTCTCGCACCGACCTTGACGCCATGCGGATCGACGGCGCAACCGTCACGCTGCCCGTTGGCACGGCGCTTGACCCGGGAGGAATCGGCAAAGGCCTCGCGGCCGACCTGATTGCGGCCGACCTCATGGCGGCCGGCGCCCTCGGCTGTCTCGTCGAAGTGGGGGGCGACCTGCGCGTCATGGGTGAGGCCCCCGACGGTGTCGCTTGGCGCATTGCCGTCGACGACCCCTTCCAGCCGGGAACCGAACGCGGGCAGATCCGGGTGCCCGACGCGGGTGTCGCCACCTCGAGTCAGCGCAAGAGGCGGTGGATGACCGACTCGGGCACAGAACGCCACCACCTCATCGACCCGTCGACGCAGCGCTCTGCGGGCTCGAGCATCCAAACCGTCACCGTTATTGCGGCCAGCGCCGCGCGGGCCGAAGTGCTCACGAAGCCCGGGTTTGTGCGGCCCGTCGACGAGTACCTCGACTGGATTCCGACCCGAGGCGCCGCCGCCCTTCTCATCGACGCCGATGGCACCGAACTGACCACCTCGAATTGGAGCACCTACGCATGAACGACCCGCACTTCTGGTGGTACGTCACCCGATCGAGCGCCGTGTTGGCGTGGGTGCTCATGACGGTGGCGGTGCTGTGGGGCATCACCCTTTCGACGCGCATCTTCCGCGGAGCCGACAACCCGGCCTGGTTGCAAGACCTGCACCGCTTTCTCGGTGGCACCGCCGTGATCCTCACGCTCATTCACATGGTGTCGCTCATGCTCGACCCGTGGTTGGCGATGCCCCTCGACCAACTCTTGATTCCGCTTATCGCGGAGTACCGACCGCTGCCGGTGGCCCTGGGAATCCTGTCGTTCTACGTGCTCGTCGCCGTTCAGATCTCGTCGCTCGTCAAGAATCGCTTGCCGCAGCGGTTCTGGAAGGCAGTGCACTATCTGAGTTATGTCGCCGTGCTCGCCGTCGCGATTCACGGCGCCTACGCCGGCACGGATGCGGGGGCGGCCTGGTACCAAGCGGTCGCGACGGTCATCGTCACGGCCTCGGTGCTCGCGCTCATCGTGCGCATCATGATGGCACGGCGCCGCACGCACGCAGCCGGAGCGGCCACGGCGTCACTCGATGGCGAAGTACCGTCGCTCGCCGCCGCTAACCCCACTGATCCCTTGACGGTGACGCGGATGCGCATCACGGGCAAGTTTCCGGTCGCCGACGGCGTCGTGCGTTTGCGCCTCTCCCGCGTCGATGGTCGACCGATCGAACCCTGGTACGCGGGTGCGAACGTGACACTGCGTCTGCCGATTGGCATTGAGCGACAGTACTCACTGTGTAGCGACCCGGCCGATCGCGCGCACGTCGACATTGCGGTGCTGCGCCAGGAGCCCGCGGGTCAGGGGAGTGCGTACCTGCATGACGTTGCCGAACTGGGGGATGAGCTCGACGTCATCGGCCCCCGCAACCACTTTCCGCTCGAAGCGGCGCACGAGTACCTGTTCATCGCGGGCGGAATTGGCATCACGCCCATTCGCGCCATGATCGAGGCGCTTCCGCCCACCCGCGCGTGGCGGTTGCTCTATCTCGGTCGCCGGCGGTCGGAAATGGCTTTCGCCCACGAGCTCGAAAGCCGTTACGGCGACCGAGTCCGCGTGATTGCGGGCGACGAGCGCGCGGAACGTGTCGACCTTGCGAGCGAGATCGCTGCGACACGCGCCGATGTCTATGCGTGCGGTAGTGGTGCGCTTCTTGACCATGTCGTGGCGGCGACGCCCCGTGACCGGTGCCACGTCGAGCGGTTTATCGCGGTTGATCGTACGGCGGGGGCCGAGCGTGAGCCCCTCGTCGTCGTGGCTCGAAAGACCGGCCGTCGCATCGAGGTCGCGGCAGACGAGTCGGTGCTCTCGGCCATGCACGATGCCGGGGTCGCGGTGGCAACGTCGTGTGGAACCGGCGTGTGCGGTACGTGCGAAACGCGCGTTCTCGCAGGCCGCCCGCTCCACCTCGACTCGGTGATGCCCGACCATGACAAAGACGAAATCGGCGTCTTCTACCCGTGCGTCTCGCGCGCGACCACACCGGAGTTGGTTCTCGACGTGTAGTCGAGCACGGCCGTCACGACGTCTAGTCGAGCGCGGCCCGCTTTGTCTCGACCTTTAGTCGAGCACCCAACTATTCGGCGGCAGCCGGGGCAGCGTCGCTGTCGGTCTCGTCAACCCAGAGGTCGTCGTCGGCGCGCAGCGTTTGCCATGCGGCGTACGCGATCGCGGCCGTCGCGACAACGCCGAGCCCGATCAAGATGTAGCGACCCGGCCCAGGTGCAGGCTTGACCTCGACAATGCCCACGCGCTGACCCGCGCGCGTCGCGAGGTCGCGGCCCGAAGCCGACACCTGACGAATCGCGTCGCGAATGCGCTTGTCTCGAGCAACATCGAGAACCGCAATCGCCGAGCCGAGGGCGCCCGTGACGGCCGGCATGACGTCGTCGACGAAGCGGTCGCGCGTGGCGGATGCCGCGTGGCGCACCGAGCCGAAGCCCGCTTCGACGCCGGGCACAATGCGCTTCTCGTAGGTCTCGCGTACTCGCGGCGCGACATCATCGCGTGCAACAGAGGCGGCTTGGCGGCTCGCATCGCGCAGGATGCTCGCCGCGCGCTCGAGAACCTCGCGCTGCTCGTCCCACACGTCTCCGGCCTGGCGGCGCAGCTTCTTCAGTTCGCGCTGGCGCTTGCGTGACAGTTCCATGGAATCCTCCTGGATCGACCGATGTCGGCGCCTCCATCCTGGCACCAACCGGGATGTCACCCAACCGATGTCGTAGGAATGCACAGGAAGCGGCCAGCGCATGCCATGCCAGAATGGGCGACATGTCCATCCACACCGCCGTCGCCACCATCCACACGAACAAGGGCGACATTGTCGTCAACCTGTTCGGCAACCACGCCCCGAAGACCGTGCGCAACTTCGTCGGTCTCGCGACCGGCACGCAAGAGTGGACCCACCCCGCCACGGGCAAGAAGACCACCGACCCGCTCTACAACGGCGTGATCTTCCACCGCATCATCACGGACTTCATGCTCCAGGGCGGCGACCCGCTCGGTCAAGGCATTGGCGGCCCCGGCTACGAGTTCGACGACGAGATTCACCCCGAGTTGCAGTTCTCCGAGCCCTTCTTGCTCGCCATGGCCAACGCCGGTAAGCGTGGCGGCCGTGGCACGAATGGCTCGCAGTTCTTCATCACGACGGTGCCGACCCCGTGGCTCAACGGCAACCACACCATCTTCGGTGTCGTCGCTGATGACGACTCGAAGGCCGTCGTGAAGGCCATCGAGGCCGTGCCGACGAACGCCAACGACAAGCCGCTCGACGACGTCGTCATCTCGAGCATCGAGGTCGTCGAGGTCGCGTGACCACCTCGGCGCCCGGCCCCGCCGAGAACGGGGCGGATGCGCGCGTGTGCTACCGGCATCCTGACCGTTTCAGCGCGGTGCGCTGCCAGCGCTGCGATCGTCGCGTGTGCCCCGAGCGCCAGACGCCCGCAGCGGTGGGCGTTCAATGCCCTGAGTGCATTGCTGCCGCACGCGCGGCCGCTCCCCGTCGGCCGTCGGCGCTCGCTCGGGCCTTTCGACCGGGTAGTCGCGTGCCGGTCGTCAGCTACGGCATCCTCATCGCGACGCTCGTGGTGTTTGTTGCGCAGTGGCTCACGCAGGGAGTGGTGACGAGCGCGCTCGCCTACTATCCGCCGTTGACAGCTCAAGAACCGTGGCGCATGCTCACGGTGGCCCTCGTGCACAGCGACCGGTCGATCTTTCACATCGTGTTCAACATGTACTCGCTGTGGGTGCTCGGGCCGTTGCTCGAGAGCCTCATCGGGCGCGCGCGGCTTGCCGCCGTTTATGTGCTCTCGGCCTTTGCGGGCTCGGTGGCGGTGTTGTGGCTCGCGCCGCTCTCGGCGGTGGTGGGAGCATCCGGTGCCATTTTCGGACTGCTCGGTGCGTTCTTCGTGATTCAGCGTCGGCTTGGTGGCCGGAACATCCAGCTCGTCGTGATCATTGCCATCAACTTGGCGCTTGGCTTTCTCATCCCGGGCGTTTCGTGGCAGTCACACGTGGGCGGCTTGCTCGTCGGTGCGCTGATCGCGTGGATCATGTTGCGCACGCGTCGAGCAGACCAGCAGCGTCGCCAGGCCGCGTTGATCGGACTTGTCGCCCTCGCCCTCGTGGTCGCCACGGTGCTCGGCGTGCTCCGGTTTTGACGGTTGACCGTCAAAGTGAGCGAAGGTTATCCACAAGCGATTCCACAGTGGGGATAATCACACGCCTGTAGTTTTAAAGAACTCCCGGTCAGCGCCAGCGAGTCGTCATGAGGAACCCGATGAACATGATGCCGAAGCCGACCATGATGTTCCACGGGCCCAGGCTCGGCACCGGCCACGAGGCCTGGCTGACGTAATACACCAAGATCCAGATGAGCCCGACGAGCATGAACCCGAACATGACCGGCTTGAACCAGACGGGGTTCGGGGCATCGTTGCCACGGGGGGTCTCGGGGTTTTCGGCGCTGCGCGCAGTAGTCCTGGCCATGCTGTGCAGTCTAGCCCGAGAGCCCGCATCACACCTGCGCCTAGAATCAGGGGGTGCACGAGACGGAGCCTGAGCTGCCGACCGACGCGGTCGAGCCGGATGCTGCTGCGCCTCCCGTCAACCCTCAGACGCGACGCGAAGCGCGCGCGGCGCGCGCAGCACAGGCCGCCCCCCGTCCCCCCGCGCGGTTGACCGTGACCGGTGTGCTGGGTGAGCTCCTCATCACCGCCGGCGTCGTTGTCATGCTGTTTCTCGGCTGGTACATCTGGCTCAACGACATCGTTACAGGAAATGAGCAACAGCAAGCGGCCGAGGTCGTGCAGCAAGAACTGCAAGACCAGTACGACCGGGGCGAAGCACTCGCCGAGCGCCCCACCGACCCCGGTGAACCCGTGATTTCGATTGCGCCTCCTGCCGGGCAGGTTTTTGGGGCTCTCATCGTTCCGCGATTCGGCGAGAACTACGTGCGGTCGATCGCGACCGGCGTCGACGTCGAGACGGTGCTCAACAGTCGGCGCATTGGAATCGGTCATTACCCCGACACTCAAATGCCGGGAGAGATCGGCAATTTCGCGATTGCCGCACACCGCAACACCTGGGGTGGTGCCTTCAGCGACGTTGACAAGCTTCGACTCGGCGACCGCATCTATGTCGAAACCGTCGACGGGTGGTATGAATACTCGTTCCGAGGCCTGGAGTATGTGTGGCCCACCGGGGTTGACGTGCTCGAGCCGGTTCCCGCCGCTCCCGGCGTTGCCGCGACCGATCGCGTGTTGACGATGACGACGTGCAACCCGCGATTCTCGACCGCCGAGCGCATTGTCGCGTACGCCGTGTTTGAGACCTGGTACCCCCGCGCGGGCGGACCCCCGTCAGAGATCGCGGGCGTGGTCGAGGCCCGCGGATGACCGAGCACCGTCGAGGGAGCAACTGATGTACGCCGCGCTGTGGCGCATTTTGCCCGGGCCAGCCTGGGTGCGCATCCTGATTCTCATTGTGATGGTGGCGATTGTGCTCGTGGCGCTCGTGCAATGGGTCTTTCCGTGGGCTTCAGAAACCCTGTTGCCGCAAGAGTCGACTGTGGGGGGCTGACCTCGTGCGTGTTCTGGTCATCGATAACTACGACAGCTTCGTCTACACCCTCGACGGCTACCTGCAACAACTCGGCGCTGAGACCACCGTCGTGC